>NZ_JAVRCE010000090.1:0-26212 GCF_034530915.1 Nostoc sp. DedQUE09 | reverse complement strand
GTTGTGGAATTTCCAAGGTCAGCCCTTGGCTGAACCCTTCGGTGGTGATCTGGGTGGGGTCTATTCTGTCGCCATTAGCCCGGATGGGCAGACGATTGTCAGTGGCGGTAGTGAGGGCAGAGTGCGGTTGTGGAATTTCCAAGGTCAGCCCTTGGCTGAACCCTTCGGTGGTGATCTGGGTAGGGTCTATTCTGTCACCATTAGCCCGGATGGGCAGACGATTGTCAGTGGGGGTGATGACGGCACGGTGCGGTTGTGGCGGGGTGGTTGGCGTGCATGGTTGCAGGTCTGTTGCGACAGGTTACGTTACCATCCCATCTTCACCAATCCGCAAACAGAGGAAGCAAAAGCTGTTTGCGAAGTCTGCCGTAAATATGTTTGGAGTAAAGTAAGCGGGTAAAAACACGGCATTGCCGTGCCTCTAAGAAGGTCTGTACTCGATTCAATTACAAACGGCTATCAAAGCAGTAAGTGTCGGTTTGCGCTGGCAGGAACTTGCTGCTTACGTGCAA
This sequence comes from Nostoc sp. DedQUE09, assembly GCF_034530915.1. Lineage (NCBI taxonomy): Bacteria > Bacillati > Cyanobacteriota > Cyanophyceae > Nostocales > Nostocaceae > Nostoc > Nostoc sp. DedQUE09. The sequence goes on along the minus strand of NZ_JAVRCE010000090.1, from coordinate 25,700 downwards.
CCACAAATACACGAACACGCGATCGCCTTCCTGGATTTGCAATATATCTATGCAACAGAAGAGATTGTAGAGGAGAAGAGGTAGTGGAAAATCCCATACAAATACACGCTATTGAATAAATAGAAAAAGCGCTAGAAGAGATTCGGATAGAAGTTTTGAATTTTCTATAGTTTCTCAAATCTAAAGAATACAAAGATGATATTACTTTAATTCTTAATAGTGAATTTACTATCCTTAAATAATATAATACTTCACAAGCAATCTGCATCAATCTGCGTAATCTAGGTTAAATGATATGTAGTACTAACATATGTGTACTAAAAGCTTTGCAGAGTAAGAACATGGCTCAAATACTATGCCTTTTACACAAAAGTTTGAGGAATACCCTTATCAGTTGCATGACCTTGAGCTTACTGTTATTGATGCCTACAGCAGTCTTAGCTGACAAGAAAAACAATGATTCTGACGACCCTCCACCGCAGACTAGAGGAACTTCAGGCGGTTCTAGGGGATGCGAGACTCAAACAGAAGCATCATTAAATAGTATTCCAGATATTATCTTACTTGCGCCTAATCAAAGTTACGGTCAAAGTTTGGTCAATAATCCTACATTCGCTTGGTATGTGAAAGATACTAGTTCTTTGCAAATGGAGTTCCGCCTTTATGAGTATGACAAAACTAACAAACAATCTAGGTTGGTCAAAGAGATTAAAGATGAAACTTTTAAAAGTTCTCCAGGAATTATGGTTTTATCTATAGCTAGTTTAGAATTGTCAGTTGGTGGGAGATACCTTTGGCAAATCGAATTGGTCTGCGATGCTAATCGTCCTTCAGGTAATCCATTTGCGATCGCGGCGATGAAAGTAGTTTCAACTCCACCAGATTTGCAAAAGCAACTATCCCAAAGCAATAATGTTTTAACCAAAGCAAATCTGTATAACCAAGCTGATTTGTGGTACGATACTTTAAAAATTGCTTTAATTCCAAAGGATGAGCCGACTATTAGAGAATTAAAAAAGTTTCTTCTGGAACAGGTAGCAACTGGAACAAAACCAGAATTAAGAGAACCAACTAAACTAGCACTGATAAATAGTAAAATACATCAATTGCAGCGCTAAGATAAATTAGTAGTTCTAAAAGTTTTGCTGATATCAATTCGATGTGATGATGGACTTAAGTTTTATTAAATTTAGAGATCAAAGCCAGTTACCAATGAGAATGAATGGTGCCCAATATCCAGGGTGACTTTCAAATTGCTGCTGATGCGTTTGCAACCAAGATATTTGAGCCGCCTGTAAAGCTTTGGCTTTACTCATTCCGCTATGCCAGTTTTGATAAAATTTTGTTATCAATTGTGCTGTTGCTGCATCATCAACTTTCCAAAGAGTTGCTATAGCGCTTTTAGATCCAGCTTGTATTGCAATACCGGCTAGTCCTAAAGTTTGGCGATCGCTACCTACTGCTGTTTCACAGGCTGTCAAAGTTAATAACTCAATCGGTTGATTTTGAGTGCGAGTATTGTTAATCAGTTCATAAAGGTCATTTAATGTCAGTTTTTCATTGTAAGTTTTGGTTGTAAGTGATTTTTTAGTATTTGCTGCAAATTTTTTTCCAGTTACTAAAAACGTTTCTTTATCATCAATACCAAACTTGCCATGAGTTGCCAAATGAATTATTGGATAAGTATTTTCTTTTAACTCTTTTTGCAAGCGCTCAAGTGTAAAGTCTTGATCTAGTAATCCCTTGCTTTTTGGTAAACTCGTTGTAATCGTTTTCAGTTCAGATTCTACTTGTGTAAGCGGCTCAAAAAATGTGTAACCTGCATCTGTTTCGACAGTAGCTGGTTGTGTCAAGCCAAAAGCTAATACCTTTAATTTTTTTGGGTTCGATTCTTGAGGATTTGTCAGAGTCAATGCTGGAGCAAAGGCGATCGCATACTTTTCAATCAAGAATTGTTTACCATCAAACAGTGCAGCTATCGGGATACTCCGAAGAATTCCGTCTTGAATAAACACTAAAGTTTCAATTTTATTTTTTTCTAAATCGCTAAGAAAAGGACGAATAAACCAGTCATATACTTGTTGCGCTCTGGCTTGATAAGTGTTTTCCAAGTCCGAGCGTTTTTCTAATTTGATGCGTAGGTCATTGATAATATCTCTAACGTCTTGACTTTTAACAGGTATCCAAGAAACTTTTGACTTAATTTTTTGTTCAACATCGGCTAAGGTGAGAATGATTGCAAGGCGTTCTTTTAAAAGAATCGAACTCAAGACGGCAGTGTTTTTCCCCACGAGTGCTACTGGTTTCTCAATCAGTCCTAAATCACCATTATTTCCTAAATAGTTTTGTAGTTCTGCTAACCTCAACTCATCTACTATTAGAAGTACCGACTCCAAATTCTGTTGAATATCTGATGCTTGGACAAGATAATTGGTTTGCTCTAGACGTAACTCTAGCAAATCGCGGTAAACTAGTTCAACGTTATCTCGAAAGTCAAACTGTAAATCTCGCTGTTGCAGTATTAAATCACTACGGATACTTTTGAGGCTGTCAATAGATTTTTCATAAAAATTAATTGCTTCTTTGACTCGACCTGTGGCTCTAGATAAGCGTCCTAGTTGCCATGTCCACAAGTAAAGGTTCTCATCAGCGACAGTACCAATCAGTGCTTGTTGAGTTAAATTTATAGCTTGTTGATAGTCCTGGTGACATTCGTAAGTGTGTCCTAATCGGCCTTTGGCAAAGGATTCTCCCTCCCGATCCTGAATTTTTTGAGTGATTGTCACAGCTTTGTTGAGTAGTTCAACAGACTTAGGCAACGATTCTGACTTCAAGCATTGATTTGCTAGATCAGTACTGACTGACTCGCTGTTTTGGTTAACGAGTAGTAAAAGATTAGCAAGTTGAATCGCCGTGTATGCTTTATCGCGGGAGTCGGGTAATTGTTCCAATATGACCAGTGCTTGCTGTAGTGTATTGTTAACTATGGCTTTATCCTGACGATGTTGGCGGTGATAAAGTCTAACTAGACCTAGTAGCGATCGCAGTTCATTCACTTTATCGTTCTGGCTACGAGCTAAATTCAGGCTTTGTTCAAAATACTGTACAGCTTGCTGCTCATGACCAATAGTGTCTTGCTGAAACTTTTGGGCAGCTTCCTTATCGGCTACCTCACGGGCAAATTCGGCACGACGCTGATTGCCCTTAGCCAAACTAGCGTAGGTATTTGCTAAACCATTTAAGGTAAACGCTACATAAATTTGATTATTTATGCGCTTGGCGATTTCATTACTACGTTCAAAATGTTGAATAGCTTGCTCGTACTCGCCTTGGAGACGATGAGCATTTCCTAAACTACCCCAAGCAGCTACTTCGCCTAGTTCATCTGAGTGGTTGCGGGCAATTTCTATTGCACTATCTTGACTACAAGCTGGATTGCTTTGCTTTTGACCGCATAAAATGGTAGCTGCACGCCGGTGCTGTCCCAAGCTACTGTAGAGTTGAGCCTGTTCTGTCAGCATCCGTCCTACCTTGATCGGCTCCTTTGTCTGACGATAGTAGTCAATAACTTGGTTTAATTGAGCGATCGCTTCAGATATTTGACCTAATTGTTGATATGCTCTGGCAAGGTATATCCTGATACTTATTTCCTCAGCAGAATGACTGTTACGCTCTTGATAAGAGAAGAGAGCTTTTTGCCAAGACTGAATTGCTCCTTGAATATCACCAGCTTGATATAGCTTAAGTCCTTGCTGTACTGTTTGCTTTAAAGCCGATGATTTAACTGTTGCTATCTCTGCGATTCCCTTATTTCCAATTGTTAGAGAAGGATGCGCCAACCACAAACATAAGGTTAGCGTTGTCAGAAAGAGAACTGCCCAAACGCGACGAATACGGTATGGCAAGCATTGCATGATGTCACAAAGGAGTACTTTAACAAGTGAATTTTGTTAGTTAATCAGCGATCGCTCTAAGCAATGCACAGCCTTGGTGTTGCGATCTCGCAAAGCATAGCGCCCCAATTGGCGATCGTATAACTAAGTCTAGTATTTCATAAATCCGTTAGAATTTATGCACTGTACAAATAGATAGTAGTATGGATTGTTGCTGCTTATAGAGTTAAGAAGTTTTCCCTCGCTCCAATTTCTCCAGTTGAAAGCGTAGTTTCCAAAGTTAGAAATGCAGTTTTCGCTACAGGTTGCAAACCCAATAACAGTTTTTTCCCAATAGCATTTCAATCTCTAGTGGAAGACGATGTTTTTAATACTTATTAAATTGATACTTTTAATACTTTTTTACTAAAACTTTCCAATTATCTAAATTTAAAAGTTTTTGCCACCTACTACTTGCTATCGGCCAAGTCAACTCGCAAACAGTGCCTTGTGGAGAGTGAGGAAATCGTCGAAACTTCCCTCTCAATTGCCGCGCTAAATCTTGAGCTTGGCCTGTTCCTTGCCCGCTACGTTGATAGTTTTTAGATATATTTGCAAATCCATTATCAATTATTTGCAGACAATACTCTTTCGACGAGCGAGTACAAACAACATCAAGACAAGTAGCTCCTTGGGAATGTTTACCAACATTACATAAAGCTTCTTGCAAAAAAAGGTATAAGCCTCGCTTTTGATTTGCATTTAAGTTGCATTCTTCTAATGGTTCAAAATTAGGAGGGATAAAACTTTGGATTGTTATAAATCCTTGAAAGTTTCTTCTTAAGGTAATATCGTAAACATAATAAAGCATCTCAGAAATTGGGGTTTGCAAATCGAGTACTTCATTTCCCTCTAAATAAACACTATCACTGCGAGTAAGCATTTCTTGACTGAGATATTCAGGAATAGTCCGTAACTCTCGATTTAGTTGTTCAAGTTGCGATCGCAATTTCTCAGGCTCTATCTCTTCATCACCAAGACTTCTCAATATCACAGCCAGGGATTGTAGAGGCCCATTATGAATTGCTTCAAAAGAGCGCTTGAGAGTTAAACTGCGCTGTTCGAGTAGCGCTCTTAAATCTCGGTCAAAAAAAAATGTCGTCAGTCCGGCACTGGTAAAAGCTAACAAGGTTGGTACTAAAGGAATCCACCAACCTAGAATCAGCCCAACATAACAAATTCCGACGATTTCAATACTAGTTATACCAAGGCTCAACAATGTTTTTGCGGGAGATTGCAGGATTAAACCAAGAATTATGCCGATTAAACCCCAAGTTAAAATCCATAAATACTCCCAAATTTCTGACCATACTTTTAACAATGGTCGTCTGTCTAAAACATGACTAATGATTTCACTCGTAGCATGAGCATGAACTTCTACACCATAAATCCATTGGTATTGATCGGAAGACTCGTCAACTCCTAAACCCGTAGTATAGAGTGTATTTTTAACTGCCGAGATGGTAAATCTATCTTTAACACTAGCAGCAGTCATGCCAATAATCACGATGCGATCGCGAATCCAATTAGGATCAATTTTATTATTAAGGACATCTCTTAGAGATATAGTGCGAAAAGGTTGGGGATGAGAGCGAAAGTTTAATAGCACTTGAAACCCATTGGCATCAGTTCCCACATATCCGCCAGAATTGGGGAGAAAGCGGACTAGCTGACTTGAACCGAACTTGATGGGATCGTAAGAGCGACTGCCATGAGTAAACTTTATTCCTAGTTCATCCAAATATAATTGTGCTAAACGTAGAGGTAGGGAGTATTTCAGTTCTCCAGCATAAGTTTTACTTGCCATTAAGCTACGTCGCAGCTTTCCATCCGGGTCTACTATTGTATCTGCAAAGCCGACTCGTTCGGGAGGTAACTCCGGCGGTGGTTTAACATTAAAAGATTGCTTCCGATTTAACGCTACTTCAACTCCGATGAGATTTGGATTCTCTTTCCAGACAGGTGCAAGCTCTGCGTCAGCCAAACTACTTTTATCTCTAAAAAGGTCAAGACCGATGACTCTGGGTTTATAGGTATGTAAAATTCTCAACATTTGGGCGATTTCCTTATCTGGTATGGGAAACCTACCAACATAATTGATGTCATCTTCATCAATACCTACAATTACCACTCGTGAATCAACGGCTTCATTAGGCCGTAGGCGCAGCAATTGATCAAAAGCCAGCCACTCTTGCGATTGCAACAATCCTGTTAAACGAATAAGGATAATTAATCCTATTACCGAGAATCCTGGTAGCACTACTTCTCGCCAGGGTTTCAGTTGTTTGTGAACTTTTTTCCATAAATTGCTTTTAGTTATAAGTGCCAATTTCATCAGTTGATCAATCCGATTTTTCTAGCTGCGATTTCAATTTGAATTCTCAATTCTTTACCAGGTTCATCATAGACACTCAAAGTATCTTGCAGTCTAATCCAGTAGTTTCGGACAGTGCGATCGCTCAACTTCATTTTTTGAGCGATCGCTTTATCTGTTAACCCTTCTTGATATTTAAGCGTTAGTACCTCGATCCATTTTCGATCAAATTCTGGACGCGATCGCAATTCTGAAGATAAATAAATAGAGCCGCGCAATGCCAAGTCAACGAACTTTAACATTTCGCGAATTGGCAAAGACTTATCCATAGCCGCAAAGCCTCCTTCATAGGTATTAATCATCGGTTTGAGACGCACCAACGGTTTAATATTGGTACTCAGCACCACTAAATTAGGGGCGAGAGGGCTTGACATTAAAGTTTTGATCAGTTGCATACCAACCTCGACCTGAGCTGGAGCTTGAGGCTTTTCTGGCAGACATAAATCAACAATTAGTAAGTCTGGGTGGTGATGTTCAAATTGCTGATAGGCAGTCTGGGCATCCTGAATTGCAAAGATTTCTGCTTCTGGGTATTTTTCTTTAAGCGCTGGGATTGTACCTTGAAGAATAGCTTCATGGTCATCAACGACTAAAAATTTCTGCAAAGCTTGCTTTGGCTCTCGGTTCATAACTGGTTTACTTTTTAATATATTTATTTAAGCTACAAAAACTATAGGAGTACCTAAGTTTTTGTAACTATAAATTAATCTGGCATCCCAGTAAAAGTAACTCTTCAAGACTAGGATACAAACAGTAAAGTGCTTATGGGTTGCAATTTGAGGAATTTGGTTTTCCAATATAGGAAAATCGCTACTTTATTGAATAAGTATAACAATTTGTTAATTTTTTAATGAAGTAATATACATCTTTTTTCCCTTTGAAGAAATAAAAATACTTATCTATTCTGAATCTCAGACATAATCATAGATTGTGCCCTTGTATTCCTATTTTGTGATTTAAATATTTTATTGTTCAGCCACGTAAGAATAACGGGTTCAGATTATTTTCTGTTGAAAGGAACAAAAAATGTACTATTACTAATGGTTGCCAGGAGTTGAGAAGTCTTGTGAGAGCTAAATCAGGATGCTATCAAAGCTGGGAGTCGCTGCTTTTGGGTTCTGTGAGGATAAGCGTGTACCGTTTCCTTTGATGGGACGACTAGCTCCGATAGACCCAGTGAGGCATCCAGCGCTGTACGACCAATGTCCCTGCTCACAGTTTTTGGTCACAATTCTCTACCTGTTCGGATTTTTAAGAAGTTTTAGTTATCTTCAGAAATTGACTTTCCAAAATTGGAAAATCAATTTCCTAAGTTGACGATGTGCGTCTAATCAAATTTACCTATTGTAAAAAAGTGTAGCGAAGGCTAACACCCAAAACGCCAGCGCCACACAGACTCAACTTACTAACTTACCTTAATTAACTAAGGAGAAAGATAATGTCTAACATCAACAACCAAACCCAAGACCTTTACAGCATCGAATTGGTGCAAGACGTTGACCACGAAGCCGCTGCTACTGTTAGTGGTGGTGCTTTAATCCTTTCGAGCTTATTTAATGGTCGAGGAACGAAGAGAACTTATACCGGCAGAAACAGCAGTTTAGGCCGCTTAAACAATATAGCATCTTGGTTCGAGGTAACGGGTAGCAGAGATTGGTTTGCCTGGACTGGTAGGAATTTCACAGGTACAAGATACCGTCTAAGAGCAGGTAGAGCAGGTGACTTAAGCGGTCGGGCTAACAACAACTTCGAGTCTGCCAGACCTGCATAATCATCTCGGTTCTATTTCATACCGCAGACTAGAACCTTGAAAAACCTAAAACAGAAAAGAATGCCCTCACCTTGCCTTTTAGTTGAGTAACATCCTTTTCTCGCAGTTTGTAGGGGCGAGGTCGTTTTCGCTCCTACTTTTTCATTTTAATAAAGATAACACAAATAACGTAAATGGTAATACCCATATCTTGATTGAGCGTAGGAATACGCGAATTACATGACAATAATCAAGTTGCACACGGGCTAAACAAGTAATTGCCGAATTTTTATGAAGTATCGGGTTATTCTCCAACACAGTGAAGAAGATTGTGGTGCTGCAAGTCTAGCAACTGTTGTCAAACATTACGGACGCACTAAGAAGTGTCAGTTATCTGCGAAAATTGACTTTCCAATATTGGAAAGTCAATTTCCTAACTTGACGATGTGCGTCTAATCAAATTTACCTATTGTAAAAGAGTGTAGTGAAGGCGAACACCCAAAACGCTAGTGCTGCATACACTCAACTTACTAACCTCCCTTAATTCACTAAGGAGAAAAATAATGTCTAACATCAACAAGCAAACCCAAGACCTTTATAGCATCGAATTAGTGCAAGACCTGGACCATGAAGCCGCTGCTACTGTTAGTGGTGGTGCTTTATTGCTTTCCAACTACCCTACGAATACAGGAGAGAAGCTAACCGTCAAAGGCAAATCTTACAGTTTCGGCAAGTATAACAATAAAGCATCTTGGTACGAGGTAAAGGGTGACAAAGATTGGTATGCCTACAGTGATAAGAATTTCAAAGGGAAACGATACCTTCTCAAAGCAGGCACAAAAGCCAACCTTAAAAACGATGCTAACAACAACTGGGAGTCTGCACAACCCGTACCTCAAGAATACTCCTACTACTAAAATCCTGAAAAACCTAAAACATAAAAGAATGCTCTCATCTTCCCTTTTAGCTGAGTAACATCCTTTTCTCACAGTTTGTAGGGGCGAGGTCGTTTTCGCTCCTACTTTTTCATTTAAATGAACATAGCAAAAATAAACTAGCAAGATTTGAGCGTAGAAGTACGCAAACAGCATGAAAATCATAATTGCACACGGTGTAACCAAGTAATCCCCGGATTTTTTATGAAATACCAGGTTGTTCTCCAAAACAGTGAAGAAGATTGCGGTGCTGCCTGCCTTGCAACTATTGCCAAACATTACGGACGCACTTTAACTCTTAGTCGAGTACGAGAAGCGGTAGGCACGGGGTCGCAAGGTACTACCCTACTTGGTTTGAATCGGGGTGCAGAAGCTTTAGGATTCAATGTTCGCCAAGTCAAAGCTTCTCCTCAACTGATCGACAGTTTAGATAAAGCTCCAATGCCCGCAATTATACATTGGAAAGGCTACCACTGGGTAGTTTTATACGGGCAGAAGGGGAAAAAATATGTAATATCCGATCCGGGATTTGGTATCCGTTACCTCAGCCGTAAGGAATTAGCCGAGGGTTGGAGTAATGGGATTATGCTGCTGTTGGTGCCAGACGACACCCGTTTTTCTGAGCAGCCGGATGACAAAATGACTGGCTTTGGACGCTATTTGGTGCGTGTTTGGCCCTATCGCTTCCTTTTGGGTCAGGCGATCGCCATCAATATTGTAATTGGACTTTTGTCTCTTGCCTATCCCTTGATGATGCAACTCCTCACCGATGACGTGCTAGTGCGGGGAGATACTCAACTATTAACTACCGTGGCAATTGGAGTAATTGCCATAAACTTGTTTAAAAGTGCAATTGGTTTGGTACAGTCTCACCTCATCGGTCACTTCGGGCAGCGCTTACAATTAGGACTGCTGCTGGACTATGGTCGAAAACTTTTACACTTGCCCTTATCTTACTTTGAAGGACATCGGAGCGGGGAAGTCGTCAGCCGAATTGCCGATATTGATGCGATCAATGAGTTAGTTTCGCAGATTGTCCTTGGTTTACCTAGCGAATTTTTTATTGCTATAGTTTCGTTGGGCTTTATGCTCTTTTTGAGTTGGCAACTGACTCTGGCTTCAGTATTGGCATTTGTCATTGTCACCTTAGTTAACCTGCTTTTCCTACCCGCCTTACGCCAGAAAACCCGTAAGGTTATTGTTTTAGGCACTGAAAACCAAGGCTTTTTAGTGGAAACCTTTCGTGGCGTTCAAGTACTCAAAACAACACAAGCAACTCCGCAAGCTTGGCAAGAGTATCAAACCAACTATGGTCGCCTTGCTAACTTGGGCTGGAGTACGATGAAACTGGAACTATACAGCAGTACATTCACTAATGTTCTTTCAACTATAACTAATATAGGTTTACTCTGGTTAGGCAGCTATTTAGTAATAAATCAAACATTATCCATCGGTCAACTGCTAGCTTTTAATGGCATGAGTGGCAACTTTCTCGGTTTCCTCAGTTCAGTAATCGGGTTAGCTGATGAGTTTATTACTGCTCAAATTGTCATCCAACGGATGTCAGAAGTGATTGACGCTACCCCAGAAGACTCGAATGAAGAGAAAAGGCCTTGGGCAGAAATATCCACTGATGCAAATATTATCTGCACTAAAGTTAACTTTCACCATGCTGGTAGAGTTGATTTATTGCAAGATTTTTCCCTGACTATCCCTGGTGGTAAAGTTATTGCTTTAATTGGTAAATCTGGTTGTGGTAAAAGTACCCTAGCCAAACTGATGGCTGGTTTATATTCCCTCCAGTCAGGCAATATCCGTTATGGTCTTTATAACAGACAAGACTTATCTTTAGAATGTCTGCGACAGCAGGTAGTCTTAGTACCACAAGACCCACACTTTTGGAGTCGCTCAATCTTTGATAACTTCCACTTCAGTTATCCTGAAGTGACTTTTGAACAAATTGTCACAGCTTGCCAAATAGCAGGAGCTGATGAATTTATTAGTGAGTTACCTGACAAATATCATACCGTTTTAGGAGAATTTGGAGCTAATCTTTCTGGTGGACAACGGCAGAGATTAGCGATCGCTAGAGCGATAATTACTAACCCACCTATACTGATTTTGGATGAATCCACCGGCGCTCTCGATCCGGTGAGTGAAGCTGAAGTACTAGATCAACTGCTTACCTATCGCCAAGGCAAAACCACAATTTTAATTAGTCACCGTCCTAGAGTCATTGAGCGAGCCGATTGGATTGTATTACTAGAGAAAGGACGTTTGCAAATTCAAGGTTCTCCAGAAGAATTGCGCCAAATTGCTGGCGAACACTTGGGTTTCCTAGACGATGTTCGGTCATCAACTCCGAGTTTACTGGTGAAATCTTCCAGTCCTATTAATGGCAAATACGCTGCCATTAGTTAATCCCATCTTCTTTCTTTGAGATTTTGGATTACTCCTCAATCATCCCCTCAAAAATCATCTCTTACTTAATTTATTATTATGGTTAGTCAATCTAATCCTGTCTTCGTTCCTGAAGCTGAAGAAAACGATTTTCTTCCACCACTTGGTAATTGGATTACTGTTGGCGGTATAGTTGCATTGGTTACTGTAACAATAGCAATTGCCGTTGCCTCTGTTGCTAAATACAAAGTCACCGTTCAAGCACAGGCAAATTTGCGTCCGGCTGGTGAATTGCGGCTGGTTCAGGCTGCCACGGAAGGCCCAGTTGTGCGGATTTTTGTGAAAGAGAATCAGGTAGTTAAAACAGGAGATGCGATCGCTACTATTGACGACTCCCGCCTACAAACCAAAAAGAGCCAACTAGAAAGTAGCATTGGGCAAATAAAATTACAACTGGTTCAAATTAATGCTCAGATTGATGCTCTTAATAACCAAATTGTAGCCCAAACTGACAGCAGTAAGCGTGCGGTTGCGGCAGCTGAAGCTGAATTGAGCAGTCGCAAACGGGACTATCAAGACAAGCAAATTACCACTGTTAGTGATGTCCAAGAAGCCTCTGCAAATGTCAAAGCAGCAACTGCCTCTTTAGGAGCAGCCGAGTCCAAACGAAACCGATATGAGAATGTAGCCAAAGCTGGGGCTTTGTCACAAGATCAATTTGAGGAAGCACAATTAGCTGTTCGCCAGCAAGAACAAGCACTCTCTGCTGCTAAAGCCAAGTTGCAAAGCTTACAAGCTGCCCTCAATCCCACTCAAGCACAAATTGCGATCGCTTCTCAACGCATTGCTCAAGAAAAAGCTACGGGGCAAGCTAACATTGCCACATTAAACAAAGAACGCAACGCCCTGATTCAACAACGAATTGAAATGCAGACAAAGTTCGAGCATGATGGCCGCGAACTTAAACAAGTAAATGTTGAACTTAAGGAGACGATTATTTCTGCCACAGCAGACGGTGTGATTTCCAAGCTAAACCTACGTAACCCTGGCCAAACATTGCGCCCTGGAGAAGAAATCGCCCAAATTGTTCCTACTTCTGCCCCCTTGGTAATTAAAGCAGTGGTAGGAACTGAAGATAAAAACAAGCTCAAACCAGGACAAAACGTACAAATGCGAGTTTCGGCTTGTCCTTATCCAGATTACGGTACTCTCAAAGGCAAAGTTAAATCAATTTCTCCAGATGCATTTTTCCCTCCAGCGAATAATGGTGCTGCTACAGGCGCTCCTACAATCGCAACTGCTCCCAAAGGTACTGCTGCTTTCTATGAGGTAACAATTGAACCTGAAGGTCTGTCTTTAGGTCGAAAAACCAGACAATGTTCCATTCAAATGGGAATGGAAGGCAGAGCCGATATTATTTCTAAAGAAGAGACTGTACTGCAATTCTTTTTGAGAAAAGCAAGGCTAATTGTAGATGTTTGACACGAACTGCGATCGCAAATTGACCATAAGAAATAATAGAGCGTACTTTACCGCACTTCTCTACGAGACGCTCCGCGTAGCTTGCTTCCACGTTCGCGTAGCGTGCCGTAGGCAAGTGGTACGGCAAGCTCAATGACCACCGCAGGCATCGTAACAAACTATATCATCCATCTATCTGCTTTTTTAGGCAGTATTCAGGATTTTTATGCATACTTGTTATTTCTAACGGTACAAGACAAAGAACTAAAAATGGTGCAATTTAAAAGTAGTGTAAATATGGTCAATTATGGACGCTGCTAAACGCCTTGCTACTCTAAATCGCATCCGCAAACTCAGCCGTCTGATGGATACATCAATACATATCCCTTTGACAGGTTTTCGCATTGGAATAGACCCAATCATTGGTCTAGTTCCAGGTGCTGGTGATTTAATCAGTACAGCGTTTTCAGCTTACATTATATTTTTAGCTACTCGGTTTGGCATCCCGCGTCAAGACTTAGCCAAAATGATTTTTAATGTAGGTTTGGAAACAGTCGTTGGTACTGTGCCTTTAGTGGGTGATTTGTTTGATGCTTTCTATAAGTCCAACATTCGGAATTTGGCAATTTTGGAGCAACATTTGACAGTAGTTGAACCAGAACTAAAAAAAGTGTCTGATGAAGTTTACTCTCAAAAATTCAGCCAAATCTAAGCAGGAAAAGAGCGTAGTTTACGGTCGTAGGCATTGCCATTGCACATTTACTATGTATTTTCTAGTACATTACTAGCCAGTTGTAGTGAAGCGATGACCGAGCGCTGTGGGTGCGCTGCTGAGTTCTTCTACAGCGTTGGGTCAACAACTGGCGATTTGCGTCTGTTCTGTTGATATCTCATTTAAACGGCAATTCAGTAATAAGTTATGCCAAATTGCCAGAACCTTTGAGCGTGGTATCGTCACTTCAACTTTTTCTTAAAAGAGAAGTGGAAAGAATTGATGGGCGAACCTATCGGTTAAATTCAGCCTTGGTGTAATTAGACCTCTTGCATCAATAAAAAATAAAGAACCCCACCCCGCATTTGCTAACGCAAACGCTCCCCTCCCCGCTAGCGGGGAGGGGTTGGGGGTGGGGTGTTAGGGACTTTTGCAAGAGGTCTATTGAAAATATTGTAGAGTATAGAATTGTCCTAAGTATTGCCCTACGCAACTCCCCCTATGACTACCGCACCCTTAAGCTGGGAAGAACTAGAAACCCTCACGGACTATCAAATAGATACCGTTAATGGTCCCACAAACGCTAGAGCTAGGTTGCGCTTGTTTGGTCAGCCGGAATCTGATGTGCGGGTAACGCTGTACCGCGATAACCACGCTTGGTGTCCTTACTGTCAAAAAGTTTGGTTATGGCTAGAGGAAAAACAAATCCCCTACCGCATCGAAAAAGTGACGATGTTCTGCTATGGGGAGAAAGAAAGTTGGTACAAACGTAAGGTACCATCAGGAATGCTCCCTGCGATCAAGCTAGATGGACAGATCATTAAGGAAAGCGATGACATTTTGATCGCTTTGGAAAAGGTTTTTGCTCCATTGAACCAAGGGATGGAAGACCATAGGGTGCTTCCTTTACGTCAATTAGAACGACTTTTATTTAGAGCCTGGTGCGTTTGGCTATGCTCTAGAGCAGGTTCGTCTCAACAAGAACAACGCAACCGAGAACAATTTATCGGAGTGGTGGCTAGGGTAGAGTCGGCTCTGGGTAGCACCCCAAGCCCTTACTTTCTAGATAACTTCGGCATCGTCGATGTCATTTTTACGCCATATCTCGAACGGATGAATGCGAGCCTTTACTACTACAAGGGCTACTCACTGCGGGAGGAAAACCCTCGTTTGAGCGCATGGTTTGCGGCAATGGAAAGCCGACCGACCTACTGCGGTACCCAGAGCGACTTTCACACCCACGCACATGATTTGCCGCCCCAGATGGGGGGCTGTTGGGAAAACGGCGAAACCCAGATGCTTCTCAATAAAGCGCGGGTGGATAACGGCCCCTGGTTTGGGCTACCAGATGTTACTTATCCAGAGCCGGAAAACTCCCGTATGGAAGCTCTTAAACGAACAATCGACCACCGGATCAATATTATCCGAGTCAACCCTTTGGATGATAAATTGTTCGATTTAGCGCTACGTTGTGCTTTAACACACATGATGACAGGGGAAGACTGCGTACCTCCATCGGGATCTGATGTCGCTCTGCGATATTTGCGCGATCGCATTAATGTACCACGAGATATGTCTATCTACGCAGCCAAGCGATTGAGGGAATCTCTGGAGAAAACCGCAGCCCTTGCAGGTGATGGGCAGCCAGCCCCCATTCCCACTAAGCATCGACGAGATCAAGACCCGTCTAACTTTGCCATCAAGTAGGATTTCAGATATTTATGCCTAACCGAACGGCAGCAACCATGTAGCGAAAGATGTAGTCTAATAACTCAATATAATTACGAGCAGCTTCAAGAGAACAAGCCCAAACTGTCAAACCATGATCCCGAATTAGTAATGCGGATATTTGCGGTGGATTGATGGCAAAACGTTGTTCAATATCACCAGCAATCTGGGCAACTTGGAGATGATTAGCAAAAATTGGCATTACACAACAGGGATTTTCTTGCCAAACTTCCAAACCTTTGAGCATTTCTAGCGGTGGTAAAGGTAAACTATCACCTTCAACCAAACGAGAAACTAAATTGCTCTCAATAGAATGTATATGATAACAAGCAAGTGATTCTGGAAACAGGCGGTAAATTAGTTGATGAATAGCTGTTTCAGCTGAAGGTATCACCTGGGTGGCTGATGCTTCTATTTTGCCATCTGGAGCAATGAGAACAAAATCGTTGAGTAATAACTCACCCTTAGATTTACCGCTAGCTGTAATCCAAAAACTACCATCAGCTAATCGAGCCGAGAGGTTGCCAGCAGTTCCTAGCATCCAACCTTTTTGGTAAAAATACCGAGCAGTGGCAATTAGTTGCAAACGAGGATCTGCTATCGTTGGGTTGAACTCCATGATTTTGCTAAATAATCGCGGATTTGAAAAAAATCATTCCAAGGAATATAGGGTTTTTGGTGTTCATCTAAATATTGTGCTAAGGGAGAGCGTGCAAAGACAACAGAAGCTTGCAATCCCATATTTAAGTCGGTGATGGAGTCACCAATAGCGATCTTTTCATCGGCTGTGTACTGATCCATAACTTGCACCTTAGCGATCAGTTCTGTATCTCCTTCGTATTCAGAATTTACTTTTAAATAAGCACTGCTAATATCGATATCTACAGCATAAATTCTCTCTATTCTATGCAATATTCCATCCAAAACCACCTCTACCATTCCCCGTAATCCCCCAGAAATTACTATTAACGAAACTCCCTGAAACTCTAGAAAATCCAACAATTCTAGAAACCCAGGACGGATCAATTGAGGTTTAGTAAATTCCAGTATTTCTGGATAACTTGCAGATGGAATCGATTGCAGAATTTCCTTGACTCCCTCTCGCAGTGTCAGCCTTTTTGCATACATTTCAGGCAGTAGTTTTGCAGAAAGTACTGGTGCAAACTTTTTCAGAACCGCGACAAAAGTTTCATCAACTGTAATAGTGCCATCAAAGTCACAAAAAACAATCCGCTTCATACTAATTTGTAATTCGTAATTCGTAATTCGTAATGTTTGATATATTTAGAATTGAGCGAAGAAAGACAGAAGGCAGAAAATATATTTTTGCCCTCTGCGGAGTGGGTTTAAAGCCCCTAAATTTATTTATGGGGATTACTTTCTGCCTTCTCAACTCACTAGGGGTTGGCGGGTGCGAATTTCTCTGCCTGTATATTGGGGTATCCAACCTTCTGTAGTGATGAAATAGCGTACTGCTTTCACTCGCTTTGCTGGGGTGAGATAAAACCAATGTTCGGTTCCGGCTGGAATGTTGATATATTCTTCTGGTTGTACTGTCAGTTCTACTTGACTACCATTAGAACGTACAAAGCCAAAAATCGCTTCTCCATCAATGATATAGCGGACTTCATCATCTGCATGGGTATGAATTTGGTCAAACTTTGCCATTGACTCATCAAGGTTAGGAATCCCTGGATGAAGGACAACCAAATCACGAGATTTATAGCCGGCTGTCTGTTGTAGTTGCTCAAAGTAACTATCTATTGCTTTGAGTACTTGTTCTTTTTCATCTTCGTTGAGACTATCCTGTGCCAACAAATGTTGGAGTTTGGGGTTATCTCCTACAGTCTGACGATTAATTTGAATATTCAGGGGGGATAATTCCTGAGCAATGTAAATTAAATCGGTGTGGAGAGTTCCATTTTCTAGTTTGAGAACTGCCATTTTTGACCTCCAGTAAAATAGTTAAAATAAGGCTTTTGAGGCATAAGGGACTTCCAACTAAACAAATATCCTATCGCTGTGTAAGCAGAAAAGCAGGCTTGCCGTGAGCGACTCATGCCGAGTGGAGCCGAGGTAAGCTGAACGGGAGCAGGGGGAAATGATATTAGATAATTTCTATTGTGAGCGCGGTGAAACTTCTGCATTCAACCAATTAACAAAACCCTGATTAACTGCTGTCGGAGAAATTTCGGCGATAAAATTAGTATAAGTAATATGCTCTTGAATAAGTTTTTCGATTTCTAAAGCATAACCATCTTGAGTTTTGATAATTAAAACAACTTCTGGTTCTTCAGTAATTTCTCCTTGCCAACTATAAGCACAAGTAATCGGAAACCAATTGACACAAACTGCTAACTTACATTCTAGTAATGCCCGACCAATTTGACGCGCTTCATCTGGATTATTTAAAGTTACATAGTAGATTTTCATAAAAGTTTCCGACTTACAATTAGAGTGAGAAAACACGCCCTAATCCCTCTTGATGGGCTACTGTTGCTTGCAAATGAGGTAAATGAGTATCTAGAACTTCCACAGATGCCCACTTCTGTACAAAAGTAAACTTATTTTATCTCGTTATGCCAGTATATTAACTCTATTGTATCGATTGAGGCAGCAGTCGTGACTATTGCTCTGAAGTTTTGGGCTTACCTACTAACAAGATCAGTAGGGCTGGATGCCATTGAGTGGTGTGTGAATCTTTTGGCAAGGTGAGTCTAGAGAAAATTTGATAAGAAGAATTCAAAACTCAGGAGTCAGAATGAGCGTATGACGTGAAAAGGATTAGCTTTGGTACATATTAAAACTTCAAAATAAGATATAAAATATGGTAAGGATTCAGGTGGCAGAGTATTGACAAAGGGAACACTTGAGGGGGAGTATCACAAATATGAACCAAAACCTGCCGTACTGTTTTAGACTGAGAAAGCTTGAACCAGTTATCGAAGGAAGAACTGGTAGAGATAATTATTGAGCAGAGTCAGGTAATACGTGAATTACAGAAAACAATATTAGCACTACACCAAGAAGTAGAACGTTTAAAAGTCAGCAGAGATTTAGATAGCACGAATTCATCGAAACCCCGATCAGGAGATATCCTGAAAAAAAGCGAAACCAAAAAATCACCCCAACAAGAAGAATCAAATCAGCAGAAAAAGAAACCAGGAGGACAACCAGGACATCAAGGCAAAACCCGCAAGGGCTTTGGCAGAATAGATCGTTCGTTATGAAATCCTGCGACCTAGTAATTGTGTCTGTTGTGGTCAGAAAGAGTTTACGGCTGTGGCAGTAAAAGTAGAAAAACAATCTGTAGCGCAACTAGTAGAACGTCCAATTGAAATAGTTGAATATCTTTCAAGAAAGCCTTCTAAACAGGAGAAACTGGCACAAGGCAAATCTGGATTTGTGCCAGCAGTCGCTCGTTGGGTAATTGAACGATCGAATGCTTGGATGGAGCGGTGTAAGAGTCTAGTGAAGAACTTTGAGCGAACGTTGTCTCATGCGACGACCAAGATCAACCTCTGTTTTGTCAGACTGATGCTCAAGCGGCTTGCAGTTTCTTCTTAAGATGTCAAATGGGTTCTATAGGGCGGTACAGGTTGGAGAGATGGCGATCGTCAACGATACGAATATCGATACGCGTACCAATGCAAAAACGTGCGCTGCACTTAACATTGGGGCATTCATCTATGTGCCATTGCTGCGAGACGGGCAATGGAAATTTCTCTTCAACGGATATGATTCACGCCCGCGTCAGTGGCGCAAAGATGAAATTGACTTGTTCGGTGAGCTGGCGAACCAGATTTTTCCGCGTTTGGAACGCGCCCGCGCGGAGTCAGCGGTTGCTGCCGACCTGCGAGATACGCAACTGTTGCGGGAATTAGCAGCGAGATCGGTAACACAAAGCGATGTGCAAACTTTGTATCAAGACTTGATCTCTGCTGCGATCGCCCTCACCCATGCCGATGCCGGGACAATTCAACTGCTCGATGCCTCGACTCACGAACTGGTACTGCTTGCCGCGCAGAACCTAACACCAGCCATGTTCGAGCATTTTAGTCGCGTTGATATCAGTTCCACTACATCCTGCGGTATCGCCTTGCGGACTGCCGAACGCACCTTTTTTGACTTCGATGTTCCACCCAGCGAAGACCCGCATGGCTCCTGCCGCAAACATGTCGAGGCAGGGTATTTATCTGCTCAGTCCACACCACTGATTACCCGCTCTGGCAGAGCGATCGGGATGATCTCTACCCACTGGCGCACGCATTATCGACCGAGCGATCGCGAGTTGCGATTTCTCGATCTCCTTGCCCGTCAAGCTGCTGATTTAATTGAACAACGACAGGCAGCAGCCGAAGGTGAGCGCTTGCTCCAACAAACACAGACAGCACGGGCAGAAGCGGAACAAGCCAATCGGGTTAAAGATGAGTTTTTGGCAGTGTTGTCTCATGAACTGCGAACGCCCCTCAATCCCATTTTGGGCTGGACTCAGTTGCTGCAAGGCGGCAAATTGGATGCAACTCGCCAGCGTGAGGGGTTGGCGGCGATTGAGCGGAATGCCAAACTTCAAACGCAACTGATCGAGGATTTACTCGACATCTCTCGCATCATACAGGGCAAGTTGAGTTTGACTGCTGCTTGCGTCAATTTGAAGTTTGTAATTACGGCAGCTGTCGAAACAGTGCGACTAGCAGCCGAGGCCAAACAAATCCAGATTTTTCTGGATCTCACGACTGAAATCGCACCTATTTCTGGTGATGCGGCTCGACTGCAACAATTAGTCTGGAATTTGCTGACCAACGCCGTCAAGTTTACACCGAACGGCGGGCGAGTCATGGTTGAATTGCGGCAGATCGATGGGCTAGCTACTATTCGAGTCATTGACACTGGAAAAGGCATTGATTCGCAGTTCCTACCTCATGTGTTTGACTACTTTCGGCAGGCAGATTCCTCAACAACCCGTAAATTTGGAGGATTGGGGTTAGGGCTAGCACTTGTGCGACAAATTGTGGAAATGCACGGGGGAATTGTCAAGGCTCAGAGCTTAGGTGAAGATCAAGGCGCAACCTTTACAGTACAGTTGCCGATGATTCAGCCGATAGTTCCAACCTTATCTCAACCGTCTCAAGCTAAAGCAGAAAATCTGGAAAATTCCTTGAGTAACCGGAAAATTTTGGTCGTAGATGATGAGGCAGACACCCGCGATTTTCAAGCATTTCTACTCCAGCAAAGTGGAGCCAGGGTAATTGCCGTTGATTCAGGGTTGGAGGCACTGCAAATATTTGATCAGTTCATTCCCGATATTCTGGTCAGTGATGTTGGCATGGCCCAGATGGATGGTTATATGCTGATCCAACGTATCCGATCTCGTCCACCAGGGCAAGGTGGAAAAGTTCCAGCGATCGCGCTGACAGCTTACGCTAGAGACTTTGACCGACACAAAGCGTTTCAGTCAGGGTTTCAGGCTCACATTACAAAACCTATAGAACCAGCAGTGTTGATTCAAACAATTACATCTTTATTGAAACACAACAGATTTTAAGTGTAAAAATCTCTTTACTGCTCATAATCGGTGGCTTTGGCAGAAATGATGCGGCGGTATCCGGTGGGGGAGTAAGGTTCTGCATCTGCCTAAAATTCTGAAATGGTCGAGCAATGCCATCGCTATTCGGTCAACGTCACTTCACCCTTAAAAAGCAATATTTGGTGACAAGTCGCTTTGTGTCTATGCAAATACCCATAACACTGAAAATCTATCTGTAATCGACTTTGAACAAATGTTACTAAGCTAAAAGAGGTGGAGTAATGAATAAACTACCCCGTAAGCGCAACAACGCCACCTCTGCTTCATCTAGTAAGGACACACCACCAGATAACCAAGACCTTCAAGAAAACCCAGCTACAGCAACAATTACAGTTAGCGCTGTTGAAATAGCTGAGTTGACCCAAGAGGAGCAAAGCGATCGCCTGTTACTGAATCGGTGTTCTAGGGGTTTGAGTGGCTTATGAAGCAGAGCGAAGGCAACGTCGGCGCAACATAAAACCAGATCCAATTAAGCCAATAGCAACTAGCGTCCCTATTCCGGTTTCCGGTTCTGGAACAACCTTAATAGTGCCAGTAACTAAAGCCTGTCCTCTTATGGGATCGTTTGGATTTGGACTGATTGTGTCGTTCTCAAAAAAGTCTAGTATGCCAGTAGCACCTCTAAATATACCCTCACCGCCAGTGATAATCAAAGAACCAGAGCCAGACCCTCTAAGGTTTACAAAGTCAATTAAAGCGGTGGCAGTAGCGGTTCCAGATACCTTGTTAGCACCGCTACCACTAAATTCAATAAAGCCTTCTGGGAAGCCCTCTAAACCGATTGCTGTTGGATCGGTGTTAAAGGTGAACAAGCCAGTAGAGAAGTCAGTTAGGGCGTAAACTAAACCGTTATATTCGGTGAGTCCGTATGGTGCATCAGTACTTACAGCCCGTTCAATTGCCCGTGAAAACTTCTCGTTAATCGGCTCAACAGCGATTGTTACGTCGTAGTTACCACTAAATGGGAACAGAGTCTGTGCGATCGCCTTCTCGTTGCCCGATCCAAAACTCAGTAAAGTCAAAGCTGCTGGAACAACCCATGCAGCGTAAGAGCGAAGTACCGTTAGCATTGTTTAATATTACCTATGTTCAAGAGAATATTTGTGTAAAAAATATTACTTTTGTAATTGCCGAAAACAGTATACAGCACATTAGATTGCAGCGACAATGAAAAAATTGTCGCTGCACTTGATGTATCTTTAGAAACTATATTCAATAAAGGAAAGCTATGCAGTGTATTTTGTATTTCAGTCTCCAGCCATTTGCAGGTAATGAGAATGAATCCAACCAGGACGATCAGCAAGCTTTACCCATTCGCGAGAAGACTTGCTGACTCTAACATTGACATCATATTGGTAAGGGATAGCACCAATTTTTTGATAATTAGAACCAGGTCCAGAACGGATGGCGACTCCAATTGGGGCAGATACCAACACTGTGCAAACAGGATTAATACCTGGTCTTAGCCGACATAGTTGTTCTGCTGGGCTTTGAGCTTGAGTAGCAACGGCTGGCAAAACTATGCCAGTTACAACTAGTGTTAAAAATACTAAGGCAGCCAGTTGTTTGTTGAATTTAGGCATAATTTTACTTTGTTTGTAGAAAATCTTTATTTATTATTTCTTAAGGTTTAATTGAGGGCTGCGACGAGCAGATTTTTAGTAGGTTGTATTAACAGAAACTTTAGAATTACTATCTGTAGGGTTAGAATACATTCCATTTGTGCAACCAGAGAGTGGCAGTTTTGAGATTTATTCCAATGGCACTAGCAAAGTTTTTTTTCGTTCCCTATTATTAATTCAACGGATTTGTTTTCTATTCCAGAAAAATCGACAGTTTTCTATTGTTAGTTAACAGATTAGGTGATTTCTAGGAAAGAATTTACCAATGGAGGTAAATGTGCTTATGTGCTGGGGTTTGGCGCAAAGATGTAGGTAATTGAGCCATTATAATTACGCGATCGCGTTTTGCAAGCAGCAAAAAAGACGATCCTGTTTTATACCAAACATTAAATTAAAAACGCACAATTTCTTGAGAATTTTTATTCTCTGTTTTTGTCTAGTGGTGCAGCTAAGAAACCCTCAGAAAGACCTGCCTCACGCAGACGAAAAGCACCAATATTCCGACTGAGTACAGCCAAACCTGCTAAGTGTGCTTGTAAGCTGCTGTACTAGCGCAGCAATCAGTTAATAGGATGGGTTCAATGCCAATATCGAAAAAATCCATCGCTATCTTCAACACGCACATATCAGTGTCAATCCCTAAGATGAAAACTCTTTCAAAACAGTGCCCTCTAAAGTAGTCTGCCAGTGCATCTGGTATACCGCATAGCCCCAACTTAGAAAAAACTAGTTCTGGTTTAACCCAAGGTTGTAGTTCTGAGGCAATATTAGTTTCTAGCTCATGCGTACAGCTATGCCAATCAAGGAATTTTTGATAGGGGCCATCAGGTGCGTTGATAAATCTAGTAAACAAAACTGGTGCATACTCACCTCGCTCAATTAAGTGAGCAACTCGCTGCGGGATGTGATGAGTGAATTCATTGATAAAACCGGATTAAGCCGCTACAGCAGCCCAACGCAACTCTACTGCTAAATCGCGTACAAATGAAAAGGCATAACCCGCATTAACACCAATTACACGTACACCTGTCGGCAAGCGTGCAAAAGCAAGACGTTCACCAGCATTCCCAAAACGTGCTTGCTCATCATCTTCACGGGGCGCAACATTGTGATAGATGATTATGATTGTCCCAGCCGGAGCTTGATTCAAACCCAACTGCGCGATACAGAATCCTGCTGCCAGTGTGGCAATAGCTGGCACGGGTGTAAGTATTGCTTGGGCATCCGGTAGATGAAGCTTGATGCGCTGCACCACTTCTGCGAAGGCAAGGTCACCAAACCCGTAATCAGCAATAATATGAACTAGCATAAAGTTCTGTCTCCTATACTGACGCTATCCCTTTTGCTGTGTCTTGAACAATTAAATCAACGACATTCTCTAAGCTTCCGGTTCGCTTGTAAACGTCACGCTGCCGTGCTGCACCATTACCGAACTGTATTGTTTGCTGTACAAGAGAGGAAACTTCATCCCATTCTCCATACTCCTCAAGCGATGGACGCACGAAGGTAAGAAAGTTTTCAACCAACTCCCGTGCTGGGATGGCTCTCATAGTGGTAAAGTCGATTAAATCCTCATCTAATCCATAACGTGCGGCACGCCAGTGAGCAACACGTACAAGTTCGTGGCGGACTGCGGGAAAGGGTTTATCACTCATAGCTTCTTCATAGCAAGTTCGCGCCAAAGCACGTACAAGCCCTGCTACCATTACCGCCTCGTCTACCGTCTGACAGACATCTGTTACTCGAAACTCTATTGTCGGGAAGCGCTCAGACAAACGCACATCCCAATAAATCTTTGTCGCCTCCGCGAGACTTTTTGTCTCCACTAATACTTGTACAAGCGCTTCGTAGTCGGCTAAAGACTCGAAAATCAGTGGTACTCCAGATAGGGGCCATCGTCCCCAAATCTCGGTACGATAGCTTGCATAACCTGTATCCTTACCTAGCCAGAAAGGTGAAGATGCTGCCAATGCTAAAAGCGGGGACAGCCACACACGGGAACGGTTCATGACGCTTATGGCAGTAGAGCGATCGCTAATTCCCACATGTACATGACAGCCAAAGATGACTAGCTCACGGGTGAGTTGTTGATAATCTTCCATCAACGTTTGATAACGTTCTTTGGGTGTGAGCTGCTGTTGATCCCAGTGTGAAAACGGGTGTGTACCGGCGGCGGCAATTTGATTACCATCCTTGGCCGCCGCCGTTATCACTTCACGACGCAAACGAACAAGCTCGGAGCGCACATCTGTAAGTGTTCTACAGATAGGCGTACCAATTTCTATCTGCGATCGCTGGGCTTCTGGCTGTACCTCCAAACCAAGGGCTTTCTGGGCTTTTGGCAGAACGTGTTCCACACGCGAAGTCAGTTCCCGCGTCGTCGGATTGATAATTTGATATTCCTCTTCGACACCAATAGTAAATTCTTCAGCTTGAGATGACATACCTGGTGTTTCCTTTACTTGTTAAGGAATCTTATTGCCACGAGCGGCAACAGTACGATTAATTGGTCGAGTAGGGGCGAACTCTTTTAACAACTAGATGCACTAAATGTTTGCTAATAACTCCCAAAGTAAAGATGGCTTAATTCAATGAGATAAACATCACTCTGAAGTTGTGGATTACATTACTCCAAAAGGATGTTTGAAAACTCGCATGGTCAGAATTCATCCTGAATTCTGTATGACTGGCGTTTGAATAAATGGGTTTAATATCCCCTAAACATTGAAAATTTAGCGGTCTATAATTAGTGGCGGGTCTGAATACCCCATTTTCTTGTTCTGATTCCTGTACATGGATAGCGGGACGTTTAGCCCATTCTGGCTTCTGGATTCTTCTAAAAATTTTTCTTTTGTAATAGGTATGACCAAACAATTCGCAATTGTGAATTGCGAATTGCTTTGACTAGCCTTAATTTCGGACATGAAGACAGCATTACGTGATATGAGGCATTAGCTTTGGTACATATTAAAGCTTCAGATAAGATATAAAATATATTGTGTCAAATAACAAGTTTTAAACGGTAAAGCAATATGGAAAACAATAAAGAATACCACATGTCCTCAGATGAATTTCGTCATTGGGGATATCAAACTATTGATTGGATAGCTAATTATTTAGAAACAGTAGAGCAACTGCCTGTTTTACAGCATATTCGGAGCTTATGAGGTACAGTAGCAGCAATTTGTAAACCAATTTT
>NZ_JAVRCE010000089.1:0-26407 GCF_034530915.1 Nostoc sp. DedQUE09 | reverse complement strand
CCTCGTGTTCTGAACGAATGACCTCGTGTTCTGAACGAATGACCTCGTGTTCTGAACCAAAACTATGAAAGTTCTTCCAGGTGCTTTGGTTATCGTAGACGAAACTGTGTCAGAAGCGATCGCCGTTGGTTAAGCAAATGAGTTACATAGTGATGATGGCATTGGTTACTCAATACTTTTCGGTTAAGGGGGAAAGGGGAAAGGGAAAGGGTTTGATATTTACCTTTACCCGCAAACCCATTAACCTTTACCCAGACCAAAAGAGAGATTGTTGGATTTATCCGAAAAGTATTGATTGGTTACTCCCCATTCTCAAACCACCAGGGGTCACTCGTTGAGTTGGTTTTAATCAAAATAGCTTTTTTTCGCATGAACCGTTTTAGCGCTGCTGCACCCATGCGTGGCTGTCCCAAACCGGAGAATTTGAAGGCGTTTTTCTCCCCCTCATGCATGATGGCGGTGAGTCCAGCATCGTTGATACTAATAGCACCTGCATCTATCTGGTAAGCAACTTCTAAGGCTTCTGTTTCTGAGGCAAATACAGCAGCACTCAATCCATAGATTGAGTCATTGGCTAAAGAGACTGCTTCACCTAATGTAGAAAAAGGCATAACTGGCATAATCGGGCCAAAAGTCTCTTCGGTCATGACTTTCATGGAATGATTAACTTGGGTAAGCACTGTTGGACGACACCACCAACCCCCACCTAAATCCTCGATTACACCACCGCAGTGAATTACTGCTCCTTTTTCCACTGCATCTAGAAGATGATCGCTAATAACGGCTGCTTGTCTTTCGGCGATGATTGGGCCAATTTCTCCACTTTCGAGTGTGGGATAGGCTAGCTCAAGGCGATGTGCTTTGGCTACTAGTTGATGGTAAAACTTTTCAAATATAGAGTCTGCAACATAAATTCGCTCAATTGAGAGGCATGACTGTCCGGTGTTGACGACGGAACTCCACAATATTGCTGAGGTTGCTAATTCTAAGTTGGCTGATTCTAAAATGATCGCAGGATCTTTTCCTCCTAATTCCAAAAAAGCTGGAATAAACTGTTTTGCAGCCGCCTGTGCAACTTTTCTCCCTGTGGCTACACTGCCTGTAAAGCATACCAAATCTACATTTTCAATTAAAGTAGATCCGGTTGCGCCTGCTCCTTCGACAAAAGTTAATACCTCGTGTAGTTTGGGAACGGTATTGAGTGCTGTAATCAGTGGTGCTACGAAGCGGGGAGTGATTTCACTGGGTTTGACAATGACAGCACAACCTGCCAACAATGCCGGAATGGTATCAACAGTAGACAGTGACAGTGGAAAATTCCACGGGCTAATTACCCCAACTAAGGGATAAGGAACAGATGTTTGTTGTAAGGCAATAAAGGGAATGGCTGTATTTTTTGCCGATTCTTGCAGCAATTCCGGTGCTAACCGACACCAGCGATCAATGCTGGAGAGGAAAGAATCAATTTCTAATATCGAGGTTGACAATCTTCCGGTATCATTTACCAAAGCTTCCGTGAGGCGATCGCGTCCAGATATTATCGCATCTTTCCACTGCTGTAAAGCTTCAATTCTCCCCTCTAAACCCAATTTCTGCCAGCGAACTTGTGCCCGGCGCGTCCGCTTACATTGCTGTACCACCAGCCTTGGAGGCGGCGGGATAATTACGTAATCAAATTTGCCAGTTCGGGGATTGCGGACTTCTATTGGTTTTGTCATTTGTCATTTGTCATTTGTCATTTGTCATTTGTTATTACTTGCCAATCCCCAATTCCCAATTTCCATTCCCAAATTTAAACCATCCGCAGTTTGGTTAAGCGCTCAATGGTGGTTTGCTGTGTTTGCAGGAAGTGTTTGCAGTTTACTTCTCTTTCCAGCATAGTATTAGCGGGGTAAAAGTGTGATTGGCGATCGCAAGTGAAGGTTGATTGCATAACAGGTAACTTGCGATTCTAAAGCGCAGTACGATTCTAAATTAGTGGACATGGAAAATTGAGAGCCATAACAAATGACAAATGACCAATGACAAATGACAAATGACTAATTTAGAGAATCCGATCGCCACCCCAGAGCGATCGCACAATTTTATCTGCCAACTCAGATCCAAGTATCTGTACGACAAATTTATTACCTGGATCGCGTTCAGCACCATTACGGCGCAGCGCTAAATCACGAGCAGCTAAAGCCTCCCGTGCATCTTCTGGCACAGGTTCAGCTGCATCTACCCAAGTTAACCAGCGATCGAGTGTTTCGTGTGCAAGTGTGCGAGTTAGCTCCAGAGTTTCAAAAGTAGGTGCGCCTGTGTAGCACAATTTAACAGGCGATTGAAATAATCGAAGATACAGACTTTTGCTGATAAATACCTTGAGCCGTGAATCTTCCTGTAACTTTAAGAATGTTTGATTAACTGGCTCATAGTAGCGATCGAGATATGCCAAATCGGTTATAAGCTCAGTTCGGGCAATGTAATCTATATAAAATAAAATATTTCCATTTGGAAGTGTGCCAAACTCAAAGGCCAAATGAGGAACTTGGATATGGGACTTCAACCAAGTAGTGAGACGCATAGTGCTAAAGTTTGATTTTTCCGGGTTTCCCAACCACGAATGCACTAGCCAGTCAATTTCTTCCCCAGAAAAAGCAGTCAGCGAACCTTTCATGTTGCCATCGAGACTGCTGTATTGCTGTAAATTTTCTACAGAAGGGTCTGGATGTAACTGAAAACGAGCTTCTAGTTTTTGGCAAAG
Source organism: Nostoc sp. DedQUE09 (assembly GCF_034530915.1). Classification (NCBI taxonomy): domain Bacteria; kingdom Bacillati; phylum Cyanobacteriota; class Cyanophyceae; order Nostocales; family Nostocaceae; genus Nostoc; species Nostoc sp. DedQUE09. The sequence goes on along the minus strand of NZ_JAVRCE010000089.1, from coordinate 23,661 downwards.
TTCGTTTGTCAAACCCCACAACTGTTCAAATAAGGTTGTACTGCCTACATTAGGTTGCTGCTCAAGCACTGTTTGTATGTACCCTTTTGAGATAACGAATACAAACAAAGTATAATGTCAAAACAAAACACAAGCATCTAGTTTCTGTCAGAGTTTTTCTGAGGTTAACTACCGAAAACTAGGGTCTAAAGCCTCAATTGAGTAGCGGATCTGAATCCCTCACTCATTGATTCTGACCGGAGGCAAAGCGTCTTTGGCTTTGCTGCTGAATTCTGAATTCTTTTTCAATTATTGTTTGCTTCTGCCGTCTTTGTATAAACTTAATTTAAATAAAGAACTCCAGGTAGAAGAGAGAATGTCAAATTTCCCTGATCGCACAGAGTCAAACACCGATAAAGTCTTACTCATCGGAGTTACTGGCGGCACAGGTGGAAATGTCGTCAAGGGATTTCTCGAACAGGGAGTTACCAACCTGCGAGTCATTACTAGAGAAATTAACCTTAATCGTCCAACTCTTGCAAAGCTCAACGATGCCAAAGTTGAACTGGTAAAAGCTAACCTCGACGATGAAACTTCCCTCATAGCAGCATTTGCAGGAATTTCGGCTGTTTACTGCCATGCTACTTCTGCTGACTCTCCTAAAATTGACCCCCTAGAGGTGGAGAGGGCAAAGCGAGTTGCAGAAGTTGCAAAACAAGCTCACATCAAACACTTTGTCTACAATTCCGCAGGTGGGGCAGACAGGAATTCAGGAATCCCCCGCATTGAGCAAAAGTACCAAGTAGAGAAAATTCTCAAAGCAGCTGGCTTACCGACTACCATGTTGCGAGCTTGCTTGTTTATGGAGGAGTTTTGGAAGAAGTACACGCGACCTTCCATCCTTAAAGGTAGTTTCCCATTTTCCATTCAGTCATACAAGCCCCTTCATCTAATTACAACCAAGGACATGGGCCGCGTTGCTGCCTACGTAATTAAACATCCCACTAAGTATATTGGTCAAGAAATTGAGTTAGCTGGCGATATGTTGACTCCTCTTCAGATGGCAGAGGCATTTTCCCAAGCGCAGGGGATAAAAGTTATCCATAAAGAGACACCCGCCTGGATTTTCTTACTCCTGCTGCAAAAGGAACTATTCGATTTGATTCAGTGGTATCGCAAACAAGGTTATCAAGCCGATGTCCAGTGTTTACGAGAACAGGAATTTCCTGGACTTCTGACCACATTTAGGGAATTTCTGGCAGAAACCAACTGGGCAAACGCGGAACTCACCTACGAGAGTCTGCAATTGCACTAGTACACTGTGGCAAAAATTTGCCTTAAGAGTGAAGCTTGGAGTTCACAAGGGGAAGTTTTCAACTTTTTGCTTGGATGTTGTAGTATTAATAGAAAATCCTCGACGCGTAGGTTTAACATTAGCTAACTCTACCTGAAAAGTTACTTTGTCGCTCATTTCCCCGCTTCTCGCTTCTAAAGTCCACTTACCAGGACGTAAATTCCAAAATAAAGAATTAGCTGAATTTGTATCTAACTTTTCGCCATTTAACCACCACTCTACTGGTGCAGATTTATTTCCCGCTAGCTTAAATTCAAGTTTTTGCTGCGCTTCTTCACCAGGATAAACTAAAAACAAATCGCCATGATGCGGAGATAAAATTCTCAAATTGGTAGAAGTAAAATTTGACTGCTGTTGTTTTGCCAACCATTCATCATACTCTGGTGGCAAATTGAATTGATTCTCACGTTCGTAATTACTTTTATCTTCAGGATAGAAATATTCCTGCACCACTGAGGTACAATCTGGGGTGGGCCGTAATCCAGAAATTGCACAAACAGGTAATTGCACTAAACCTTCTGGAGATGGAAAAGCTGCTGGTTCTTGATGTTCGTGCAGATGTAACATAATTCGATTCCATAAGGGTGCTGCGCCTGTCACACCTGAAACCTGTCGCATCGGCTCACCGTTGAAATTGCCTACCCAAGTAGCGACGGTGTAATCTGTAGTGAAGCCAACTGTCCAAGTATCACGAAAATTGGAAGAAGTGCCAGTTTTAACAGCAGCAGGAAAGGGTAAATTTAACACCGAGTCTACACCAAATGCTGTTGCACGAGCATAGCTGTCACTGAGTATATTGGTGATTAATTGCCATATTGTCGGATTTGAGATTTGAGATTTGGGATAGCGTAGCGTTAGCGAGTCTGCGTTCGCGTAGCGTCTCGTAGAGAGCGTCTTTTGAATTGGGGAATTGGAAAATGTGCTGACTATTGGGGTAGCATCTCCTTGTCGTGCTATGGTCAGGTAAGCACGGGCTAATTCCCAAAGACTGACTTCGCCACTACCTAGAGTCAAACCCAAACCATAATGTTCTGGAGTTTGATTGAGGTGTTCAAATCCCAGTTGATGCAGCCGTTCTAAGAAAGTTTCCACACCAACTTTTTCTAACACCTTTATTGCAGGTACATTTAAAGAATTTGCTAAAGCGATTCGCACCCGTACAGGGCCAAGAAATCTTTCGGTGTAATCTGTGGGGCTGTAAAGTTTCGCGCCGGGAATTGCATAATGGGCGGGTACATCTGCCAAAATGGTATTTGGGCGAATTAAACCTTTTTCTAAAGCTAGTTCATAAACAAAAGGCTTGAGGGTAGATCCTGGTTGACGTAGTGCTTGCACTCCATCATTGCGTCCCAGTTTAACTTCATTAAAGTAATCAGGTGAACCGACATAAGCCAAAACTTCACCAGTGTGGTTATCAATCACCAACGCAGCTGCATCATGGACGTTGTTAGCGGCTAGGGAAGAAATTACCTGCTGTACTTGTGCTTCTACAAACTGCTGCAAAGGGCGATTGATAGTCGTGCTGATGGGGGAGTTTTGTTCTGTTTGCGTTTTATCAAACTGATTGGCTAACCAAAATAAAAAGTGTGGTGCAGCGATAATTCCCCCTTGGCGAGACTGAAACACAACCTTTTCGGTATGTGTTCGGGTTGCGTTCGTCGCAGACGTTGGCGCAGCCATCGCCTCACTAATATACTTTTCCTGTACCATCCGATTAAGAACGTATTTTTGCCGCTGCTTCAGCCGTTCCCAATGTTCATAAGGATTAAAGTATGTGGGATTATTGGGAATAGCAGCTAACAAACTAGCTTGAGCAAGATTCAACTCACTAGCTGGAATGGAAAAATAAGTCTGTGCGGCTGCTTCCACACCATATATATTCCCGCCCATTGGTAGCCGATTGATGTATGCAGAGAGAATTTCATCTTTGTTCATCCCTGCTACTAACCGCCAAGATAGCCAAATCTCTTGCATTTTACCTGACAGAGTACGCGGGACTGGTTGTAACATCCGCGCCAACTGCATAGTAATTGTGGAAGCGCCGGAAACAATTCGTTTCGCGTGGATGGCTTCTTTGCTGGCGCGGATAACAGCTTTCATATCCAACGCCCCATGATGATAAAAGCTGCCATCTTCGGCGGCTAAAATAGCGTGGATAAACTGGGGCGAAACCTGATTTAGTGGTACTACTGATGTATGCTCTTGATCACGGGTGAGCAATGTTCCTAATGGTAAACCATTGCGATCGCTAAATTGCATTGCCAACTGATGTTGGGCAATATCTGCGGCCCGAATGGGCGCAAAATAAGGGAGTAAGCGTACCAGCAGACAGATTAGCAGCACAGCTAGGATAACTTTACTAGTGGGCTTAAGTTTGAGTAGCGATCGTGATATTACTTTCATCAGGGAATCCCCTGTCCAAGAAAACCTACCTTAATCTTGACGCAGCGATTACATCAACATCAGTAAATATTTCAAATCTTTAATAATTAATTTTTACTAACTCAGCAGATGTAAATTAATGTTTGCGAAATTTAAATACTTCTTTATAGTTAAGAATTGTAGTCATTTTTGGAACAATAACACTAGATTAGTTATCTATGTAAATAAACAGACGTTACATCCGCAGCTTGTGTAAAAATAACTAGTTATCTTGCGTCCTTTATTAATGTTGGCATTTCCTGCTCCATCAGGTAATGCAAGTTTTTATTTGCTATAGTGTGTAAATTTTTTATTTTTAATTACTAGAAAAATGATTATCAGAGTTTTACTGCGTTTCCAACATAGAATAACCTATCGCGTTCTTAGGGTTATTAGCAGTTCCTTAAAAAAAATTGGGCGTTCTTCAAGTCGGAAGAGAACAATACAGTTTATCTTTCTCTTTACATTTATATTAGGGATGGCAGGGTGTAATTTTTTTGGTATCAACTCAAGTAAAGAACAACTCCCAGCAGTATCCGCACTCACCCCGCCTAAACTACCAGACTGGATTGAACAAATTAGTCCCATTGGGGATGCAAAATCTCTTAACCAAATCCGCATCCGTTTTAAAGAAGCTTTAATCCCAGTTGAAAGTCTTGATAGTCCAGAACAGCAAAAAATATTACAAAAATTTGCCCTATGGCCGCCTTTACCCGGTCAATTTCGCTTTTTAACACCGCGCATGGTGGGTTTTCAAGCCGAGAAAGCATTGCCAATAGCGACAAGATTTCAAGTTACCCTCAAAACAGGTTTAGCTGATTTAAAAAATCATCGCTTAGACAAAGATTTACCTTGGACTTTTAATACCGAATCTATCAACCTGACTAATTTACCCGGTGTAAATCCCATTGAAAAGGCTGATATCGAACCAGTTGATTTACAACAAAAGTTACAGTTTACTTCCAACGTCGAATTGGATTTAGCTTCTGTACAAGAACATTTACAATTAGTTGCCGAAGGTAAAAATAAAGGTATAGGTTTTAAAGTTGAGTTAAACAAAGAAGAAAAACCATTAAAAAATGAAGAAGTTCCTTTAGAAAAATTTGACCCTTCAGCACGCAATTGGATTTATAATCTCATTCCACAACAAAATCTGGAAAAAGCAACCAGTTATCGGCTAATATTTTCTCCAGGCATACGTCCTGCTTATGGCAATCTACCTACAGCGAAAGAATTTGCCACTAAGTTAGCAACTTATTCGCCTTTGGCATTTCAGAAAATTAACTTTTACGGACAGCCAGATGCAGGGGGAACTTTTGGAAGATTTATTAAAGGCAGTCCACAGCTAGAATTTAATAACATTTTATTAGCAGATTCAGCTAAAGAAAACATTACTATTAATCCAGCACCAAAAGAGATTTCGAGAATTCTGCAAGTTAATGATGAAGATAGAATTGTCGGCATCAATCCTTATGCGCTAGAACCCGCCAAGACTTATACAATTACTATCGGCGAAAATCTCAAAGATAAGTTTGGGCAGACTTTAGGTAAACCTGTCACACTTAAATATGACACTGGAGATTTAGCCGGGGATATCTGGGTACCATCAGATTTGAATATTTTCCCCACAAGTAAAGACTTGCAGCTAAATATTACTACGGGAAATCTGCCAGAATCTAAATATAAAGCCGCTTATCGAGTAGTTCAACCAACAGATTTAGTTTATTTTGATAATAGTAGTGAGTTATTACCACAACCTACTGAATGGCAAAGCTTTAAGGTATCTGGTAAGAAAAATCAATCAGTTGATATTGCTGTTCCTCTGCGGGAAAAAATAAATTCTACTACGGGAATGTTAGCTTATGGAGTGCAAGCCCGTACTAATAAATATCAGGACAATGGTAAAGAACTGTGGCGCGAACCTACGACTTATGGCATGGTTGAATTGACGAATTTGGGCATATTTACTCAGTGGTTTCCTGAGTCAGGCTTAATTCGTGTCAATCATCTTACAGATGGTTCGCCAGTTCAAGCGGCTGCTGTTGAAATTTATCAATCAAAATTACAAGCAAAATCTCGTCCAGAACCAGTACCTTGTGCAATAGGTAAAACTGATGACAATGGAATTTTTAGAATTGCTCGTGAAGGATTACAACAATGTTATTCTGGGAATGAAAGCTCTAGCAAATCACCACAATTATTAGTAATTGCCCGCGAAAATCAAGATTGGGCATTCACTAGAACTGAAGAATATAGCGGTGTTTATGGCTATGGTATTGATGCGGGTTGGCAAGATAAAAAGCCACAATCGCGCGGGATAATTTTCTCGGATAGACAGTTATATCAACCAGGAGAAAAAGCTTGGTTAACTGGTTTTGCGGACTATTTACAAAATGGTGTAATTCAGCAAGATAAAAATGCTGCTTACCAATTAACTTTGGTAAATCCTGATGGGCAAAAAACCAGCTTAGGTACGCAAACCACAAATGAATTTGGCAGTTTCTCTCTGGAACTGCCAATCAAAACTACCCAGCGCTTAGGCTACTATACAATCCAGGCGAAAGGTAAAAATGGGCAAGAAATTTCTGGAGAATTTCGGGTAGCTGAGTTTAAACCACCCAACTTTAAAGTCGAACTTAACTTAGATAAAGAATTTGCATATATTGACGAGAAAATTAATATTAATGCTACAAGCAATTATTTGTTTGGCGCGCCTGTAGAAGGGGGAGAAGCAAAATATTTTATCACTCGCCAGCAGACTGATTTTGTGCCTAAAGGTTGGGAAGGATTTACTTTTGGTAGGCAATGGTTATGGCCGGAGGAAACCCCTACTACATCTAGTGATGTATTGCAAACTAATGCCCAATTAGATACTAATGGTAAAAGTAGTCAAACTGTAAATGTGGCTAATGATTTACCATATCCGATGACTTACCAAGTAGATGTGCAAGTTGCAGATGTTTCTAATCTGTCGGTAGCGAATTCCAAAACATTTACAGCCTTACCGAGTAATCGCCTCATTGGACTAAAAAGTAATTTCATCGCTGATGCTGGTAAGCCTTTCCCTGTTGAAGTGATTGTTACTGACCCTACAGGAAAAGCAATCATAGGTCAACGAGTGCGTTTGGAATTACAACAGATTAAATATAGCAGCGTTACGCAGTTGGTAGAAGGTAGCCGAACTCCAAAAAATCAAGTTGAATATAAAACAGTGGGACAAGCAGAAATTACATCTGCAAGTAGTCCACAATCGGTAAATTTAACAGCACCGGAATCCGCTTCATATCGGATTAGAGTTAATTTTAGCGATGCTAAAGGTGAATTAAGTGCCACTGATTTACAAATTTGGGCAACTGGAGAAAATCCGGTATTTTGGGGTTCTAGAGAGGAAGATGTCTTAGAAGTTAAATTAGATAAAAAAGAGTTTAAACCTGGTGAAACTGCTACTGCCCTAATTCAGTCTCCCTATGCAGATGCAGAATTGTACTTTGCTGTGATTAAAGATAAACCCCTTTATCAGCAGATTATCAAAGTTCAGGGAGGCGCACCACAAATTCAGTTTCAAGTTACGCCAGAAATGCTGCCAAATGCAGCCATTGAAGTTGTGTTAGTAAGACAAGGAAAACCCATAAACCAAGTGGAAGCCGGAAGTTTAGATAACTTGGTGAAGATTGGTTTTACACCTTTTAAAGTTAATTTAGAAGATAAGTATTTAAAACTGCAAGTTAAGCCAGTGCAAGCATCATTAGAACCTGGTGCAGAAGAAACGGTACAGCTAGAATTGAAGGATAATCAAGGAAACCCCACCAAAGGACAGTTTACAGTCATGGTGGTAAACGAGGCGGTGTTACAACTTTCTGGTTATCGTCCGCCAGATTTGGTAGATACAGTTTATGCAGAACAGCCAATTTCTACGCGCTTTAGCGATAATCGACCAGATGTCATATTACAAGCACAAGATGTAGCTAAACCCAAAGGTTGGGGTTATGGCGGTGGTTTCTCAACTGGTGCAGCAAATACTCGCACTCGCACCGATTTTCAAGCCTTAGCTTACTACAACGGTTCTGTCCTCACCGATGCAAATGGTAATGCACAGATAACCTTTAAACTACCGGATGACTTAACTACATGGCGAGTGATGGCTGTCGCCACCGATGGCAATTTGCGTTTCGGGAATGGGGACGCGACGTTTATCAGCACCAAGCCACTGCTAACTAATGCCATCTTGCCACAGTTTGCCCGTCCAGGCGATCGCATCCTTGCTGGTTTATCTGTCACAAACAACACCGGAAATACAGGAAATCTCTCAATTAATGGCGAACTTAACGGTAATGTGAAGTTTGCTGACAAAAACCCCACAACTACAGCTTTGCAAACCAAAGCTGAATCTGCAACTCGTGCTTATCGCTTTCCAATGGTGGCTGATAGTGTGGGAACTGGTAAAGTTCGCTTTACGACTCAGCTAAATGGTACAGCCGCAGATGCTTTTGAAGTACCTTTGGAAATTAAGCCAATTGAAATTACAGAACAAGTTGTTGAATCTGGTGTCACTGAAAAACAGGTAAAAATTCCCCTGAATGTTGATAAAAATACCTTCCCTGATGCAGGAGGTTTAAATATTCAATTGGCGAGTACTTTGATTCCAGAAATTAAAGCACCAGCAAAACAGGCTGTAGAAGATAATGATTTACCATTTACAGAACCGGCGGCGAGTCAGTTAATAATTGCGGCAAATCTGCAAACTATCGCCCAAAAATATGGCCAAAACTTTGCAGAATTTAATCCTAGCCAACAAGCTAATCAAGCAATTGAAAAACTACAAAAACTCCAAATAGCCGATGGTGGTTTTGCTACTTTCCCCGGACAAGAAAAATCTGACCCTTGGGTTTCTTCCTATACGGGTGAATCTTTGGCTAAAGCCAGTCAGGTGTTCCCTAATTTAGTCGATTCTGCAATGGTGTCTCGCGTGAAAGCTTATTTACAAAAAGTTCTAGCAAACCCCGGAGGATACGACTTTTGCAAACAACTACTCTGTAAAAGGCAACTGCAACTTAATGTTTTAATCTCCTTAGCAGAATTGGGAGACAAACGCAATACTTTTCTCGCAGATATTTATGAACAGCGCAATAGCTTTGATGTAGCAACTCAAATTAAACTAGCGCGATACTTATCTCAATTCCCAGAATGGCAAGATGAATCTCAGCAATTAGTGAACAAACTGCAACAGAATATCTATGAAACTGGTCGCACAGCAGTTGTGAGTTTACCAACTAGTTGGGGATGGATGAGTTCATCTACCACAACGCAAGCGCAAGCTTTACGCTTGTTTATTGCCAAACAAAGTAAACCCGAAGTTATAAATAAGTTATTCCAAAGTCTTCTCGCATTGCGACGCAATGGCACATGGCAAACTAACTATAATAATGCCCAAGCCTTAACAGCTTTGGTAGAATATAGCCAACTGCAACCCACGCCACCTAATTTTGTTGCCACAGTAGAATTAGCTGGTAATAAGTTAGGAGAAAATCGTTTTGAAGGTTACAAAAATCCTAGCTTACAACTAATTCTGCCGATGAATCTATTACCTCGTGGGCGTCAAGATTTAACGCTCCAAAAATCAGGTAATGGCACTTTGCACTATCTGGTTGCTTACAATTATCGCTTGCAAGGAAATCAACCAGGCAGATTTAACGGACTACGCATAACACGAGAAATTAGTCAAGTAAATAAAGAGAAAGTTTTACAAAAAACAGGTCTTTATGCTTTCGATAAACCCTTGACTTTAGCCTCTGGACAGGTGTTTGATACTGGTTTAGAAATCATCGCCGATCATCCAGTGGATCATCTGGTGATAAAAGATCCCCTACCATCAGGTTTTGAGGCGGTGGATGCGAGTTTTCAAACTGCTACCGCTGCATTACAAGCAAAAGCCGATAGCTGGGAACTTGGGTTTAAGAATGTGTACCGCGATCGCATTATCGCCTATGCCGACCACTTAGAACCAGGAGTTTATACCCTCCATTACTTAGTCCGTTCTGTGACACCTGGGACATTTTCTTGGCCTGGTGCAGAAGTTCACTTGCAATATGCGCCAGAAGAATTTGGGCGTACTGCTGAGTCGACATTAATACTAGAGGATGGGAAGTAACTATTTATGCCATCTTTGGCTACAACAAATCTAAAAATCTTTCCAAGTCTATACGGAATGATTTATGGCGATGCCTGCGGTGGTCACTGACTTGTACTGAGCGCAGTCGAAGTAGCTTTGTCGTACCACTTGCCTACGGCACGCTACGCAAACGTGGAAGCAAGCTACGCGCAGCGTCTCGTAGAGAAGTGCGGGCTGCGCCTACACATTGTAATTTAAGTGCGAAGAATTTGAAAGGAGCGATCGCACTACTACTAGTGATATCATGTTCGCTTGATTACTTATTAAATCCGAAGAACCCCACCCCGCCAAAGCTACGCTTCGTCTCCCCTCCCCGCAAGCCTACGGTGTACACACAAGTCTGAAATAGCTGATTAACCAGGGTTTTACCCCACCCTAACCCTCCCCTTGCAAAGGCAGGGCTGATTCATTCCATTTCAAACAGGATTTGTCAAGATGGTTAGCAAGAAAATTGTAAGTAAGCGTGACGAAGAGATGAATATTTAAGCACTGAAATATCAGTAAAATAGTTGGTTTCATCGGCACGCTAGTAACAAAATAACTAATTTTTAATTGCTAGAACCCTTGATTTTTAAAGCTCTTTGGGGAATGAAACAGCCCTGCTTTCCAAGGGGGGATTAAGGGGGGTAATTCGACTTGTGTGTACACCAGAGAAGTTAATTTCCCTACTCCCCCTTCCTTAAAATACTGTGTGATCGCATTTACCAGTGGGAATCATAACAAACAGATTCACCACAGTAAATAAACAATGGCTTACCAAAACATTACAGGCTCCCTTACCCCAGCAGATATCCAAGAAATTAAAGTAGCCTTTGCCACAAGTTGCCAAACTCCTCACAGATTCTGACTCTGATGTCCGTAATGCAGCAGCAGAGGCACTCATCAAACTAGGGCAACAAGATTTGCCAGTTGTTGTGCAAGTTCTATATTCAGTTCACTATTATCCCTCTGAGATTGGTCAACTCAGGTTTGTAGCTCATTTTTTGGCAGGTGGTAAACCAGAAGTAGAAACTCTTATCCAATGGGTTGGTAAGCCTAAAATGCGGTCAGAAAAACCGAACTATGACCAGGGAGTGAACACAATGCAAGTTTTCGAGAAAGCCTGGAAACATTGTGATTCTCTGCCAGAACTGCAAAGAGAACTAGCACAAAAGATTGCTGTCGTTGCTGATATGGTTTCTTGGAAAGCAACCAACATTAACTTACTTCAAAGTCACCATAAAAATCTCAATGAAGGCAAGTACAAAGAATCAGATACGGTGCAACGAGTCATCAATAATGTGGAATATTGGCAGTTGTTTCTCAAAGCCAGAATTACCATCCTCACTCACGCCGCCTTTTGGCTTGCCCTCATCTTCGCCTACCCCAAATTTCCCCAAATCCAAGCCATCTTCTTCTGGAACCCTTGGGTACGCAGAATCTTAGGCGTGGGCTATGTCGGCTTTCTCCTCACCTGGTTTCCCCCCTTCCGCCGTAAATTATTTGAACCCTTCAAACCTTCTCTATTAGCCGATGCTGGGTTAGATAATTTTCATGACCAATCATACTTTCCTGAATCTAAAGTCAAAGTTCCCACTTCAGGAGACATCCAGCCAATTACCGCAGCCTTACCCAGTATTCAAGGACAAATTATCTTAGAAGGAGATTCCGGCTTAGGCAAGTCGATGTTTCTCCGTCATCTCTTGAAAAACTCCCAGCGCATCGTCGTTTATCTCCCCGCCCAGAAATGTCATAAAGGCGTAATTGAAGCCATCCAAGACAAGCTACACGGCCAAGCCCAAGATGCCGGCTTCCTGAAAAACCTGATTTACAGTGGCGCCATAGATATCTGCATCGACGGACTTAACGAAGTCACCGCCGAAACCCGCGCCAAAATCTGCCAGTTTGTCGAAAGCTATTTCCGGGGCAATATTATCATGACTACCCAGCCCCTAGAGTGGACACCCCCCTCAACAGCCAAAGCCTACTACTTGCAGCCCCTTGAACAACAACAAATTCAAGAGTTTTTGATCTCCCGTCAGCCGCGACTCCCCCAAGATGCCAAAATTCAAGGTGCTGATTATGCCCAAGCTTGCACCAATTATTTAACAGAAGTCCTCAATAACCAGCAACCGAAAGAAGAGTTAGATGCTGTCCGCCGAATTCTTTCCAATCCAATGGATCTAACTGTGGTAGCCCTGATGCTATCACAAGGTAAACAGCCAAACTTATTTCGTCTGCAAGAACAGCAATACAACCTGATGGCGGCAGAATACCAGCAAGAATGGAAACAAGAATTTCCGCTCAAAAGATTTTCCGCCGCCGTCTACCGAATGCGACTCGAAGATAAACAAGCCTTACCCGCCGATGAATTTCACCAAGTTGCCATGTCTTTAGAAGACGACAAATACAAAATGGTAGTCAGCCGTCAGTGGCAAGATGAAAAAGGCGAAGCGAAGAAAGAATGGTACTTCCGCCACGATAAAATCATGGATTTCTTCTTAGTGCAAAACTTTCTGGGCGAAACTGATGCCGCCGAAGGAATATTAGTTGATAGAATGGGCGATCCGCGTTTTCGTGGTGTTTATTTCTTGCTAGCAACCTTACTTCCTTTAGATGCAGCCAAAGAACTGCGAGAAGATTTGATTCAATATGCGGCGGATACTAAAGACAATACGGTGAGTAATACCTTTGTGCAATTGTTGCGAACTAGGTAAGTTGGCATGGGGCATTTATGCGAACTGAAAAGTAAAACCTAAATCTTGTTCATCTATAAATAACTATGTATGGTATATGTAGGACACAGTAATCCTACCAAGGATCTGTAGATTTAGTTGCAGAGGTATAGCAGCAGTGGGCATAGTAGTTGAGAATGTCTCCAAACAATTCGGGAGTTTCAAGGCAGTTGATGAGGTTAGCCTGGAAATTAAGAGTGGTTCGCTAGTTGCATTGCTTGGGCCGTCGGGTTCGGGTAAATCTACACTATTACGGTTAATTTCAGGTTTAGAAATGCCAGATAGCGGCAAAATTCTGCTTACTGGTAAGGATGCTACATACCAAAGCGTGCAGCAACGCAATATTGGCTTTGTATTTCAGCACTATGCCCTATTTAAGCATTTGACCGTCAGGCAAAATATTGCCTTTGGCTTAGAAATCCGTAAGGCACAGCCAAAGAGGATTAAGGGACGGGTAGAACAGTTACTCGAATTGGTGCAATTGAATGGATTAGGCGATCGCTATCCATCACAACTTTCTGGTGGTCAAAGACAACGGGTAGCTTTAGCCAGGGCTTTGGCAGTAGAACCGGAAGTTTTATTGCTAGATGAACCCTTTGGCGCGCTTGATGCTAAAGTTCGCAAAGACTTACGGGCATGGTTACGCCGCCTCCATGATGAGGTTCATGTTACCACAGTTTTCGTCACCCATGACCAAGAAGAAGCAATGGAAGTTTCCGATGAGGTTGTGGTGATGAATAAAGGGCGTGTGGAACAGGTGGGGACACCATCTGAAATTTACGATAATCCTGCCACCGCATTTGTGATGAGCTTTATAGGCCCGGTGAATGTGTTACCCAGCAACTCCAAGATTTTTCAAAGTAGCGGATTTGATGCGCCACACCCACAAGTGTTTTTGCGTCCGCAAGATGTGATTTTGGAAAAAGTTGCTAACGGTACGACTACGGCTGCGACAGTGAGCCGTTTGATACATTTGGGTTGGGAAATTCAGGTAGAATTAACTTTCGATGATGGGCAAGTAGTGATGGCGCATTTAACACGCGATCGCTTTAATGACTTAGAGTTAGAACCCCTACAACGAGTGTATGTGAAGCCAAAGGATGCAAAGTCCTTCCCATCTTATTCAATTTGAAGGCGGCAGGGGAGCAGGGGGCAAAAGGTGATCTAGCCGTAGTCACACAGATTAGGACAGTGTTGATTGCTCAAAGTCTTGAAAAAACTGGATTTTTACTCAGCACTCAGCACAGGCTAAACGCCCCGCTACCGCTAACAGCACTCAGCACTTAGCTATATTAGCCATCCTAAATCATTCGTAAACAATGAAATCCCCGACTTTTTAGAGAAGTCGGGGATTTTGTTATTGCGCTTTTTACCAATCGATAAGAGTCTTGAAAAAACTGGATTTTTACTCAACACTCAGCACTCAACACTCAGCACTCAACACTCAGCACTCAGCACTCAGCACTCAACACTCAGCACTTAGCTATATCTGAAATAATTAGCTACCCTTGGTTACACTATCTCCAGGACCGGCGGTGACAATCACTAGATTTTCTGGCTTAATTAAATCTTCAATTGCCTGTTGCATATTAGCCATAGTGACTGCTTGAATCCGCTGAGGAAACTCTCGAATTTCTGAGCGTGAAAGCCCAAAGACAGCATTATCCAAAATGATACTTGATACACTACTAGGGTTAGCTAAATCCACGGGGTAGCTATTGGTAATTGAGCGTTTTGCTGTGTTGAATTCAGCCTCAGTTACTCCTTGTTCGCGCAACTGTTTAAGTAAAGCGAGAGTACTGGCGATCGCTTTTTGGGCATCAAGAGGAGCAGTTTGCATTTGAATCAAGAACGGCCCAGGATTGATGCCGGCGGCAAAACCACTATATATACCGTAGGTTAAACCTTGGCGATCGCGCACTTCCGTACCCAAGCGGCTGGCTAAGGTATCACCACCCAAAATTTGATTTAGCACCAATGCCGCATAATAACGTGGATCTTTTCGAGAGATGCCGTTGTAGCCGATGTATGTGACAGCCTCAGCTTTACCGGGAATTACTTTGTTTAGTTGTGTCAAAGTTTGCGGTAATGGTACGGTTGGTATTTTGAGAACGGGTGGCTTGCCTGTGGCTTGCCATTTACCAAATACCTGATTTAGCAAAGCTTTTACCTTAACTGAATCAAAGTCTCCAACTATTGCGATCGTCGTGGTATCCGGTCGGTAGTGTGTCTGGTAGAAACCAAGCAAATCATCACGAGTAATAGTCTTTAAACTCTCGGCTGTGGGAAAGCTGTGGAATGGATGATTTTCAGGGTAAATCGCCTGTTGGAATACTTGCCTTCCCAAACCTCTAGGATCATCCAGTTGGACTTTCAGACTTGTCAATGCCCTTTGGCGACTCAGTTCCAACTGATCGGCGGGGAAAGTGGCGTTTTCTAACACATCTGCCAGAGTTTGAATCAATATTGGCAAATTTGCTGAAAGTCCTTCACCGCTGACATTAACTCCCTCACGGCTGGCACTGAAGCTCAAACCGGCTCCCAGGTCTTCTAAGGTTTTTGCTAGGGTGAGAGCATTTTTAGTCTGCGTCCCATTCATTAAGTTGCTTGCAGTTAGATTCGCTAATCCAGCTTTTTGATTGCCATCAAATTCAGCACCAGCGTCAATTTGTCCACTCAGGTTAATAGTGGGAAGATTGCGATCGCTCAACAGCAGAACCTTCAAACCATTCTTTAAGGTAAACTCTTCTGGCAGCGATTGTTTATTAGAATCTGTCTCTGATGTAGCAGGTGGCAAATATTTTGCTAGTTCTGCTGGATCTACAGGCTTACCAGGACTGAAATTTTCCACCGTGCGTCCAGAGCCAGCGCTGGAAGTTCCTGGTTTGCCATCTGGTTGAGTTGGCTCAAAGAAACCGATGGTTTGTTGAGCCGGATTGAGATAAGTTTTCGCTGCTTTCTGGACTTGAGCAGGAGTCACTTTCGCGATCGCAGCCAGATACCTTTCAATAAAACGATAATCCCCTGCGATCGTTTGATTATATCCCAGTTGATTAGCTTGACTCGTGATATCTTGGTTTCCCAAAATATACGAGGCTTGCAGTTGCGTCTTCGCCCGCTTCAACTCTTCTAAGGTAACTGGCTGCTGTTGCAACTTTGCTAAAGATTCCTGGATTACCTGGGCAATTTTACCCAACTCTTGACCGGGAGCAGCCGTAGCATTAATCTCATACCAACCCGGTTCGATGAGTTCAGCAGCACTACCGCTTACTGAACTCGCGAGTCCAGATTCCACTAAAGCTTGATAAAGCCGAGAACTACGTCCACCTGTAAGAATGGCATCCATCAAATCAATTGCCGGAACATCAGGATGTTTGATATCAGGCAGAGGATATACCGCTTGCAATAGTGCTGCACTTCCAGGTTGCTTGAGGACAATCGGTGCTTTTCTCGCAACAGGGGTAGACGGGGAAGCGTCAGCAATGGAAGAAGATACCGAGAAACTATCAATTGCTCTCCTGGCATTATTGACTACCGTATTCTTTTTTGCTCGTTGCGATAACTTACCAAAAGTTTCTTTCACAACTTTGAGTGCAGGTTCTGTGGCAAAATCCCCGGTAATTACCAACGTGGCATTTTCTGGGCTGTAGTAGGTTTGGTAATAATTCCGCACCTGCTCCACGGTGAATTTCTCTACATCTGCTTTTGTGCCTCCCACCGATAAGCCATAGGCTCGATTCGGGAAAGCAGCTCGCATCACTTCCCGACTTAGACGATAGCCTGGTGAATTTTCGTATCCCTGTAACTCGGAGATCACCACCCGCTTTTCACTGGTGAGTTGTTCAGGCCCAATTAAGGAGTTTTCCATGCGATCGGCTTCCAGTGTCAGCAGTGCTTCGAGTTTGTCTTGTTGCACTGTGCCAAAGTAAGCTGTTTCGTCATAACTAGTAAAAGCATTGAATTGGCTACCCAAGGCACTAAATAACCTTCCAAACTGCACTGGACGGGCAGTTGTACCCTTGAACATTAAATGTTCTAGCTGGTGAGAAATGCCACTCTCTCCCTTAACCTCGTTACGTGAACCAACTTTATACCAAACTTGTACGCTCACTACTGGAGCAGTATGGACTTCCTTCGTTAGCACCGTTAGGCCGTTGTCCAATACTGTTTTCTGCACTCCTTGGGTGAATGAGAGAGCAGAGACCGGTGTAACTGCTGCTGGTGTGGCAGCATTAGTGAAATTGCCAGGCATTGGCACAATAGTTAAAAGAACGCTGAGGAAAAATCCTAGAAGCATGTATGATCGCCGTTTCATAAGCAATACAAAATTTCCAATTTTAAAATAAAACCCTTTAGGGTATTTCAAAATTTAAATCTAACTCAAGTTGCTAGTTATGGAGGGAATAAGACAAAAATGAAATCAAATCCCCTCAAAATAAATGTGGCAATAGATGATATATCAATACTGCTCGGTTTGTGCATTTTCAACTCGGCATTGGGTTTGGGGAAAAGGTTAAAGGGTAAAGGTTAAAGGTTTTTTCTTTCCCCTTCCCCCCGCCCCTTATCCCCAAAACCCGACAAGTATTGGATGATATATAAACTTATTGCTGCACTAATTTTTTACCCACAGCATATCTGGGTACATTTGTTAAAACTACCCAAGAGTTATCAGGTTCGCCAATAAAACTTTTACAGAATATTAGAAATTATTGCAAATAAATTAACAAGCATTGCAATGTGTCTCATTTTACACGATTGTAGCAATATCTACTTTTCAAATTAGTTTGATACCTATTGTCATCCCATTGGGGTAAGTATCTCTGTTAAACTAGCAAAAACTTTTTTAAATATGCAAACAATAAACTTCATTGGATTGTTCACATTAGATATGCTGTTAACAGCAATACCTGTATTATCAGCTAATGCCTCAGTTCGGCTTTATCCATTTTTTTTGCAACGCGATCGCTTAACCTGAAACCTTCGTAGAGCAGTAGTTTTACTTGAAATATATGTATTATCTGGTACTTCGGAAGTTTTGCCGTGCTTGCAACGGTATCACCAGTGAGCTTTCTTACCAGTTATGGATTTAACCCCTGGCACCAGTTACATAAGCAACTGTTAGAGGATGTTGAGGATGATTAAAAACCTGCTCTACAGTACCTGATTCAATCAGTTGTCCAATGCCGTCTTGTACCCAAAATAAAGCGACTCGATCTGCAATTCTCTTGGCTTGAGCCAGATTGTGAGTAACAATTAACACAGTATAACGCTGGCGCAAACTGATAATTAAATCTTCAACAACGTTGCTGGAAATAGGATCGAGGGCGCTACAAGGTTCATCCAGTAGTAAGACTTCTGGCTGTAAAGCCAAGGCTCTAGCTATGCACAAACGTTGCTGCTGCCCACCAGAAAGAGCTAAAGCTGAAGATTGCAGACGGTCTTTTACTTCGTCCCATAGCCCTACATCTTGGAGGCTGGTTTCGATAATTGTATCAATTTGGTGGCGATCGCGGATGCCATGCTCTCGCAAAGGTAATTCCAAATTCTGCCATATTGAGAAAGGAAAGGGATTGGGTTTTTGAAAAATCATGCCGACTTGACGCCGCAAGGCGATGACATTGATTTTGGAATTTACCACTTCTAGACTACCAATGCGGATTTTTCCCTGAACTCGACACTTGGGAATCATATCGCTGAGGCGATTGAGGCAACTGAGCAAGCTAGTTTTTCCACAACCAGAAGGCCCAACCAAAGCCAAAATTTCTCCGGCATTGACAGTTAAGTTGACATTAGCAAGGGCAGTTTTTTGTGCGTATTGCAGAGTTAAGTTCTCAATTTGAATCAACGGTTCAGTAACTGCCAAGATGTCCTCCTCTATATCTACCAGTCCTCATCCAGAAATAACTCTGCTGTGTAACCAACGTCGTGCAATCCACGCTGCTGTGCCATTAATCAACAGCAGTAGTAATAGCAAAACCGATGCACTAGCATAAGCACTCTTATCTCCTCCTGAAATGTTCATTGAGAGATCAAAAATATGAACCGAAAGGGTACGCCCAGAATCGAGGAGTGATTGTGGCATTCGGTCTACGTAACCGCTAGTAAAAATTAAAGCCGCAGTTTCCGCAATAGCCCGACCAACACCAAGCACAAATCCCACAACTAAACCAGGAATAGCAGCAGGTAACAATATCTGAAATATTGTCGTAGTGCGCGAAAAGCCAAGAGCGGCGGCTCCTAATCTGTACTCATTTGGAACCGCTAAAAATCCTTCCTCTGTAGAGCGAATCAAGATTGGTAGCACCATACACGCCAGTGTGAGTCCGCCTGAAAGAATAGAAAACCCCAATCCTAAAACTTTGCAAAACAAGACATTACCAAACAACCCGAAGACAATCGAAGGTACACCAGCAAGTACATCTAGACTGCGGCGTACTAATCTAGCGAACCAACTATCACTAGGAGTAAATTCTGCTAGTAAAACTGCTGTACCAACACCAACGGGCAAGCAAACCGTCATACATACACCAATAATCAAAACGGTGGAAACGAGAATACTGGCAATTCCTCCTTCTCTACCCGCATTTTCTGGTTCACTAATCAAAAATTCCCAAGATAAATATCCCATACCGTGCCAGAGGATATCGCTAACTATCCATAAAAAGATGGCGGTAACGAAGGCGGCTGTTGCCCAAACTAAGCTTGTTGCTAGCCACTCTCTAAGAGTGATACGATTGTCTTTGCTTTGTTTTATCTCTGCCATTTGCCTTGACTGATAACTTCAGCGATCGCCACTAAGACCACAATCATTCCCATCAATATCAAACCACTGACAAAGAGCGCACTACGGTGATCCTCTGTGGCATACGCCATTTCTAAAGCAATATTGGCCGTGAGTGTGCGGATGGGGTCAAATAAGCTTTTTGGGGTCTGTACCACATTGCCGCATACCATCAAAATTGCCATTGTTTCACCAATGGCACGACCTGTCCCTAAAATTAAGCCTGTGAATAACCCTGATTTGGCTGATGCAAAAACTACTGTGCAGATTGTTGTCCAACGTGATAACCCTAGTGCAGCAGCACCTTGAATGTAAGAGGTGGGAACTTTTTCGAGGCTAGCATCGGCTACAAGGGCGACTGTTGGCAGAATCATCACCGCCAGAATTGCTATTCCTGCTAAGAGGCTTGGCCCTGGTGGATGAATTTTTCCAATCAAAGGAACCAGCACGACTAATCCCCAAAAGCCATACACTACAGAAGGAATCCCCGCTAATAATTCAATCAGGCGGCGATAGAGTTGAGCTACCATTGGCGGGGCATAGAATTGGCAAAAGACAGCAGATAAAATGCCTATAGGAGTAGCAATTAGCACTGCACCGACCATTGCCAAGAAAGTACCCAGCAACATGGGTGAGAGATTATATAAACCTGCTGTGGGGTTCCAAGAGGAGTCGGTAAAGAAGCGAGATAGTGCTATACGACTGAAGATTGGTAAGGATTCGGTAAGTAGAAAAACAACAATTAAAAGTGCGATCGCTCCGGCGATTGTTGCCAAACCTCGTAGTATCCAAATTAACCAAATATCATTGGGCGATGGAGACAAAGTTTTGCTTTTTAACAATGTCACTTACCTGCTGCGATTGTGCAAAGTCTATAAATTCTTTAGCCAGCCCTTGGGGTTCGGTTTTTGTAACCAAGTTAAGCGGTCGAGAAATAGGAAAGCTGCCGTTTTGTACATTAACTGTTGTTGCTGCTACACCGTTTACAGCTAGCAATTTGATTGGTACTTTATTGGCGGCGCTATTTTCTGCCGAGCCAATGGAAACATAGCCAATAGCATTCGGGTTTCCGGCTACAGTTTTAATTCCTTGCTCATTATCACCAATCACTACTTGTGCTTTGATGTCAGTATTTTTTAGCTTGAAGTAGTGGGTAAACAATTCCAGGGTAGAACGTCCTTCGGCTTTATTAACAACTGTAATTGCTCCATCCTTACCCCCTAGCTGTTTCCAGTTATTCACCTTGCCTGTGTAAATATCTACAATTTGCTTGCCAGTTAAAGATTGCACGGGATTTTCCTGATGGAGAATCACCGTTACTCCATCACGAGCGATGGAAAAGGCTTTTAAATCTTTTTCGTCAGGCTTTAAGGCACGGGAAACCATGCCAACATTAGCTACACCTTGACGAGCATCTGTAATCCCGCGAGAAGAACCGCCTGATTGCACATCAACTCGCACACCGGAATGTTGCGATTCAAACTTTTTGCCAATTTCTGCTGCTAATGGTGCAACTGTACTTGAACCAGTAAGTACCAATTTTCCTTGTAGTTTATTTGCATCATTTGTGACTGCTTGCGGAGGTTGAGAACAACCTTGCAACCAAATGCTTGTGACTAATCCTATTGCGATCGCCGAAATTTGGGAATGTTTCATCTTCTACCTTTAGATATTCCAGCTTTTAGTTGAACGAGAGAACACAACAGCCAAGGTTTAAAGCCTTGTCTGTAGCTACTTCAACTTGAGGGGCAAGACGATAGAGAAATGCTTTGCCATCTCGCTCCCGCACAACCAATTTGGCTCGACGCAAAACCTGTAAATGATGAGAGAGCAGACTTTGCTCCAAATGCAAAATCGCATTCATCTCTCCTACTCGCTTCGGACTGTCAATCAAAAGTTGTAAAACTGCCAAACGGGTTTCATCTGCCAGTACCTTAAGCTTGTCTACACAATCGATGCTTAAATTTGTACTATTTTGCATTGCCCTGAAAACGATAAGTTTTCCTTATTTCAGCATAAATAGCAACAATTAGACAGTTGACAATTAAAATTTATTAGCACTTTTTTCACAAATGAGTGTTCATATGAAATTGTATTCATGCTTAGTGTCTCATATTTGGTAACTCTCCGGTTCAATCTCAATGAGGCGCAATGACCCTTTCGCCACGCTGACGCTTTAAAAGAAATCGAAACCTCATCCAATAGCAAGGTTTTGTTATTTATCGGGATTGTAAACTTCGGTATTTCGATATACTATGTGTAGTATAAAAGCCGTTATAAATCCAAAATTTCAATTTTATCGTGAGCGTTCTTTTTTTCTAAGGGCGTCGCATAGTCCTTTGCCCTCTGGTGAGGGCATTTCTATTATTAAAACTCTGTTGTCAACCTATTGGTATCTTGGCTCAATATAATTGTGGAAAGTAAATGTTGTGACGTTATCAGAGTTTTCATTAACTGGAAAAATTGCTTTAGTAACTGGAGCTGGAGGGGGACTAGGGCTAGAAATTGCCTAATCACTTGCTAAAGCTGGTGCGCGTGTGATCGTTAATGGGCGAAACCTGGAACGTCTTAATCAAGCAGTTGCAGTTATTGAGGCAAGCGGCGGTTTTGTTTTTCCATTGCCGTTTGATGTGACAGACGAAGTTGCGGTTCAAAACGCATTTATAGAGATTCAAGAAAAGCACGCCTGTTTAGATATTCTCGTTAATAATGTGGGAATGCGCGATCGTCGTGGATTGTTCGAGTTTGAAATGGATGCAGTGCGCCGATTAATCAATGCTGATTTGATTGCACCATTCAATTTGTCACGAGAAGCGGCAAAACTAATGATACACAAGGGTAATGGTCGAATCATCAACATCACATCGATCGCGGGACAACTTGCCGATGCAGGCGATGCAGTTTATACAACAGCTAAAGGAGGACTTGAAGCCCTAACTCGTACCCTTGCTGCTGAACTTGGGGTTTTTGGAATTACCGTCAATGCAGTTGCTCCCGGTTTTTTCGCAACACAGAGCAATGCAGATGTGGTTGCCGATCTAAAAGTCGCCCAATGGTTGAAAAAGCGAACTTCTCTTGGCCGTTGGGGATCTCCAGAAGAAATTGCAGGTGCAGTTGTGTTCTTTGCTTCTCCAGCCGCATCTTACATTACGGGTCAAGTTTTAGCAGTTGATGGTGGCTACCTTACTCATTTCTGAAAATACAGTTTCTCTGCATGAAATATAATCTCTCCATTTGTGAATCTAAGTCAAGGAGGCAAGGTGTCAGAGGAAAAATCGAGTTCAATAGGAACACCAGTATCAGATGTCGAAATAGATATAACCCTTGTCTACAGTCTGTTATCAGATCAGCATCCAGATTTGATGCACCTGCCGATTCATCTTGTTGATGCTGGTTGGGACAATGTAATATTTCGGCTGGGGGAGCAATTATCTGTAAGGCTTCCACGTCGAAAAGCAGCAGCGACATTGATCGAAAATGAGCAAACCTGGCTTCCAGTACTGGCTCCTCAACTGACTATACCTGTTCCAACTCCTTATAGAATAGGCAAGCCAGGACAAAGCTACCCTTGGCGATGGAGCGTATTACCGTGGCTAGTTGGTATACCTGCCGATCAAGAAGAACCCCATGCAAATCAGTCCAAATTTTTTGCTTCATTCCTACGCTCATTGCATACCCCTGCGCCATTGAATGCGCCACAAAATCCAGTACGCGGTGTACCACTGACACAGCGTGCAGCTTCTGTGGAAGAACGAATGCAACGGCTCCAAACAAAAACTAATCTGATTACTCAAAAGCTCAGAGACATTTGGAATAGAGCTTTAACCACGCCTGTTGACGTTGAAGCGAAATGGTTACATGGAGACCTTCACCCACGCAATATCCTTGTCAAGAACGGTGCGATCGCAGGTATCATTGATTGGGGCGACATTACATCAGGTGACATTGCAACAGACCTTGCCTCTATATGGATGCTGTTTAGCGAGCCAAAAGCACGCTCCCAAGCACTGGCAGAATACTCAAATGTTTCTGAGGCAACAATACAATGCGCTCTGGGATGGGCGATACTTTTTGGTGTAATGTTACTGGATACAGGATTGGTTGATAATCCAAGGCACGTAATAATGGGAGAGAGAACATTACACCGTGTTTCTCAAGATGGATGATAAATTATGTGAAAGTTAGAGTTAAGAGACCATTTATAAAGTAAATCTTTAGGAGGTTAGACGACGCAGCATAATGC
>NZ_JAVRCE010000088.1:0-27181 GCF_034530915.1 Nostoc sp. DedQUE09 | reverse complement strand
TAATTCTTGATGCACTAATATTTAGTGTGCCTCATTTACCTCAAATCTGCTGTATTGACCCAATCGTTGTAACTGGCACATTCAAAAGTCTGGAACCATTGGGCGTAATGTCTAAAAGCTTCATCAATTAAATCAACAAATGCTTCACCAATAGCTTGGTTGTGAAGACCGGGAAGTTGAATTAATTTTTTGAAGTGACGACGTAGATGCGCCAAGCATTTCTGTTGGGCAAAAGCTTGATAGCCGTTATAAACACTAAAATCGTCGCTGATAATTACGCCTTGATATTGGGTTCCTAAAATTGTTTCTAATTCGCCTCTAGAGCGAGTATCAGCCGCAGTAAACAGACAAAATTCTGAATTGGCAACTACCCACAACCATTCTTTAACCCCTTTAACTGACCAGGGCGTTTCATCTACATGAACCTTAGGTTGCGTCTGTTTTACCCAACTACTCAATTCATTAATGCTCGGTTCAATTGCTTGAGTAATTCGTTCATTGGTGGCTACTATTGTTCCCAACCCAATTTCAAGATTTACTACGCGAGTGGCTCAATCGTCGGCGGCGGCTGTTCACCCAAGAGGCGCGAAGTCTCTCGTTACCACAACCAAAAGGTGTATTGCTAGCTGGCCCACCCGGAACAGGAAAATCCCACTGTGCTAAAAACATCGCTAGCATACTCAATCTACCACTTCTGCAACTCGATATTGCGTCCCTTCTAGGTTCACTAGTTGGCGAATCCGAAGGTAATGTTAAACGCGCACTGAAAACAGCATCCGCGATCGCACCTTGTGTTTTGTTTATTGATGAGGTCGAAGGTAGGTTTGATGAGGCTTTCTTTATTGATCTGCCCACTGAGCCAGAACGGGTACAGATTTTAGGGATTCATCTGCAACGCTTTGGCATTCACCTGGAATCAGAGTATTTGGAGGCGATCGCAGCTTCGACCGCGAAGTTTTCAGGGGCAGAACTGGAAACCCTTGCTTCGGAAGCTGCTCTGCTGGCATTCGATGAGGATAGACCGCAGCAGATAACACTTGCTGACCTCGAAGCCTGTCGTCAAACGATTACCCCGCTTGCAATTCAGGATGCGGCGGCGGTTTCTCGGATGAGGGAATGGGCATCAACCGCACGACGGGCTAGTAGTCCTGTGGTTGCAGCGAAAACTCAGTCTCTCAGAACTGCCAAATACAGAAACATGAACTGATGACAATTTGTAATTAGGACTTTGAGGAGCAGTGAAAATAGAGAAAGCCAAGCAGCTTACTGCAAAAAAATTTAAGCGAATGACTGGAGTGAGCCGTAAAACCTTTGAATTAATGGTTGATATGGTTAAAGCTGATGCTCAAAAGAAGAAGAAGCCTGCCCGTCGTCCTAAATTAATTATTGAAGACCAAGTTTTAATGGTCATCCAATATTGGAGGGAGTACCGCACTTACTATCACATCGGATTGGATTGGGGACTTTCAGAGTCAGCAGTTTGTCGAACGGTGTTAAAAATTGAAAATGCTTTAATTAGTTCAATAAAGTTCAGCCTACCTGGTAAGAAAGAATTATTAAAGATGTCTCCAAATTCAGGCTTAGTTGTCCTGGATGTGACAGTTCCATAAGTCATGACTTCTATTGGTGCAACACCAATACCTTCTACTATTGCAGCAAGTTGAGCTTCCCGACGACGTGCCACTTGTGTAGCGATTTGGTGTTCATAACCTTGGGTTGATGGTTGGTAAAACAATTGACCTTGCAAGCTAGAAGGTAAATATTGCTGTGCTACCCAATGATCTCGATAAGCGTGAAAATAGAGATAACCAGCCCCATGTCCAAAACCTTTTTTATCGCGATTGGCATCTTTAAGGTGAGTGGGAACTTCTGCAACATTTTCAATTTCTACTGCGCCTAAAGCATCAAAAAAGCCCATCAGGCTGTTGGATTTTGGTGCAGTTGCTAAATAAAGTACTGCCTGCGCCAAATGATAACGTCCTTCCGGCATTCCCACGCGATCAAAGGCTTCGGCACAGGCATTGGTGACGACAATCGCTTGTGGGTCAGCTAATCCGACATCTTCGCTGGCCAGAATTAACATTCGACGGAAGATAAAACGTGGGTCTTCACCTGCATAAACCATTTTGGCTAGCCAGTATAGTGCTGCATCTGGGTCAGAACCTCGTAAGCTCTTGATAAAAGCACTGATGGTATCAAAATGGACATCCCCTTCTTTATCGTATAAAACAGCACGTTGCTGAATTGATTCTTCTGCCACTGCTAGGGGAATATGAATAACACCTGTAGCATCGGGGGGTGTAGTTTCTACAGCCAGTTGCAAAGCATTTAATAATGAACGAGCATCACCGTTAGCAACATTAACTAGATGAGCTAAAGCATCTGTGTCAATTTGTACTGTTAAGTTGCCATAACCGCGTTCCGAATCAGCTAGTGTTTGCTCAACAATTTTGTATAAATCTTTATCAGTTAATTGCTGAAGTTGAAAAATCCGCGAACGGCTGACAAGTGCTTTATTGACTTCAAAAAAAGGATTTTCGGTGGTAGCACCAATGAGAATGATTGTACCATTCTCTACCCAAGGCAATAAGGCATCTTGCTGAGACTTATTAAAACGATGGACTTCATCGACAAAAAGAATAGTTCGTTGATTATGAAACTTGCGTTGTTGTTGGGCTATTTCAATTGCCCCTCGAATTTCTTTAACTCCTGAAAGTACGGCATTAATAGCGATGAAGTGAGCGCGAGTGGTGTTAGCAATAACCCGCGCTAAAGTAGTCTTGCCAGTTCCTGGTGGTCCAGAAAAGATTAATGAAGACAGTTGATCCAAGCTAATAGCACGCCGCAGTAGCCTTCCTTGCCCGATAATATGGTCTTGACCAACAAATTCATCAAGTGTCCGTGGACGCATCCGAGCCGCTAAGGGTGCTTCTTCTTCAGTGATTTTTGCAAGATGCTGGTCAAATAAATCCATTATTTAATTACTGCCAACTCTGATTTCTAAGAAAAATAAATTACTATCTCATTAATTATGACAACATTTGCTCTAGAATTTCTTTGTCTAAGGAGTGCAGCATTGGTGGGCACCAAGAAATTCTTTGATCGCCCAAATCAAATCAATTGTCTTTTCTGAGAAATTCCTCATCGTAATGTCGCATACTCTATTAGCTGTCTCTTCTATCTACTGGGGTGTTATTCTTCAGGTTGTTGAGTACAGCGGTTCTCAGTTGAGTGAGGTACAAGAACCCCACCCCCAACCCCCTCCCCGCAAGCGAGGAGGGGAATATGATGTACCTCATATGATTAGTAAACGCTATATCCACTCTATGCATATCTGAGAGTTGCAAGGATTTTTCATCTAAAATCTTAAATTGGTATGATTTATTTTTCGCGTATTTAGCAGGAGATGCCGTTTATTTATAAATTCTGTATTCAACCTCATCCAGAAGATCGCCACTCTTGTTAATCTGTTGAAACTCCCGAAATACTTTACCACCAAGACTTTCCGCAATTTTCCGGCTGGGGATATTTCTTTTATCAACAGGGTAGGAAAGATAATTGTATTCCAAATTTTTATCCACCCAGTCTTTTAGTGCATCAATTGCCTCTCTACCAAAACCATGACCATGAGCGGATTTTTTGAGCCAAATTCCTAACTCCGGTGTTTGAGTATCAATAGCACTAACCTCGCAAATTCCTAAAAACTCTAAACCATCCTTCTTGAGAATTACCAACACTAGGTCAGTGTGATTTTCTCGTTGTAGAATCATCTCTTTAATTATCTTTTCGGTTTCACTGAGACTCTGGGCTGGTTTCGGATACATAAAGATGGTAATTTCGCTTGTAAATTCTCGAAATACATCTTCTGTATGTTCCAACGAAATCGTTTGCAAAATCAGTCTTTTAGACTCTAAACTTACCTTTTCTAAATTCTCCATAAAACTGGCGCTGGCAACTACATAATCACTGATATAGAAACCAACCAAGGATATAACCCCGTCGGTATCCAATACTTTTCGGGTTTTGGGGGAAAGGGGAAAGGGAAAAGGTTTGAATTTACCTTTACCCGCAAACCCATTAACTTTTCTCCCAGACCAAAAAAGAGATTGTTGGGTTTATCCGAAAAGTATTGCGTCGGTATCTACAATAAGAGCGGGGACATCATCGATACGGGCACTAGCGATGATGCAATCTCTGGTGTCAACAACGTACACACTGACATGAATTCATATAATAAAGAAAATCCCAAAAGTTCACGAGATTACTATTATGTGCGGGTTTGGCATTAGCGATCGCCATCATGTTCACCTTGCACGCCGTCTATACTGCTTAAAAAAAATTATTATATTTTTAACTTTATACAAGCATAATTACACAAAAATAAATATTTTTTAAAGGACAAATTAATACTTATTTTGGTAAGTCAAACTTCGCCCCTTTCCGAGGGGGAGTTGATGTATAAACTCTTATTTTGGCAAAGATATTGGTAAGTATGATGTCATATAATATAGGTACAGGAGATATTTAAGTTCAGTTGTTATAGGAGAAAGATTGTGTCTGAAAACAAACCAGAAAAGTTGAATTCACAAGCAGTACCATTCTTCGCTCGATTCTTGGAAGGGCAAAGCCTTGAAGACCTTTCTGAGGAAGAATCAAAAGCGATTATCGGTGGTGGATGCAATAATAATGGCACAAACAAGAATAAGGATGAACTTGTAACAACTCTGAAGTTTCCATCCGATCAAGAAGAGGGCGCAGTAATCACAAAGCCTGATAAGGACGATTACGCTGTTACCCAGAAGTATCCTTCAGATGGTGATGACAGTTCGGTGTCTTGACCTTCATAGCTGCATACTTTTGATTACACCCGAGATGCGGTTTTAAAACTATTGTTAGTATAAAAATACATTTAGTGCCAACTTCATCTAGAGGTTGGCTTTCCATTAAAATTAAGTTCACTTTTTTAAAATTTTGCTTTCTCAAGAGTTGACAATAGTGAAAATGCAAAATCTAATAAAAATATTTTATGCACCTTGATCGTGATGTAGTTTTATTAATCACCCATAGCGGTGATTACTTTACAATTGATAGAGTTGCAGAAGCAGTATCAAAACTAGGCGCACAGCCATTTCGTCTTGATACTGATAAGTTTCCGATCGCACTCCAACTCCAAGCTAATTTAAGTAACTCTGGTAGCAATCATTCACTGATATATAACGATCGCTCCCTCAACACCGAGCAAGTGCAAGCAGTATGGATGCGGCGTATTTGGCAACCCGATCTCGGTCAAGAATTGGCTCCACAATTTCAAGCAGCCTGTTCTAATGAATCACTCGCAGTCTTAGATGGCTTTTGGGACAGCCTGAGAGATGCTAAGTGGGTGGATGATTTACGCCGGATAAGTGCAGCTGAAAACAAGTTACGCCAACTGCGGATTGCATCGGAAGTAGGTCTTGTTATACCTCGGACTCTCGTCACCAACAATCCTCAAGAAGCACGAGAATTTTTCCACCAAGTTAAGGGAAAAATGATTGTCAAGCTGCTCAGACCTCTTTCTTCTGGGATGCAAGCCTCCTCTTTTTTCATGTATACCAGCGCCGTTAAAGAAGAAGACTTACTTGATGCTGAAACACTGCGCTATTGTCCAGTTATGTTTCAAGAACAAATTCCTAAACAGCAAGAACTACGAGCAGTATATGTGAATGGCAATCTGTTTGTTGGGGCGCTAGATGCGTCTGAGTATGCAGCATCTACCCAGGATTGGCGACGTGAGACAAAAAATATTCTTACCTGGCAACCACAGCAATTACCTGATAAACTAATCCGTTGTTTAGATGCCTTTATGGCTAGGTTTGGACTGATTTTTGGAGCATTTGATTTGATTAAAACCCCATCAGGAGAATATGTTTTTTTAGAAATTAATCCTACAGGAGAGTGGGGGATGCTAGAGAGAGATTTGGACTATCCAATTGCTCTAGCTATTGCATCTGCACTACTTTCAACAAGCCCGAAATAAAATGCTCTTACTTAAAAATTCCCAACCAACTAATAACCCCTATATTTATCTGTAGCGTACTTCATTTTCCATATTTGTAAATGACTGTTTTAATCATTACTCACAGCCAAGATAACCAAAGTATTCCTCTAGTTATTCAGGCAATTGAAGCCCAAGGAAAGAAAGCATTTCGTTTTGACACAGATCGGTTTCCCACAGAAATGCAGTTAGATATCTACTATGGTAGTACTAAGCGAGTGATTCTGAGTGTCGATGACCAGACATTAGATTTAAATGAAGTGTCAGCAGTTTGGTATCGGCGCATTGCAATTGGGTCAAAAATTCCCAACTCAATGGACAGGCAACTTAGAGAAGCCTCACTCAAAGAATCTCGCGTCAGCATTCAGGGAATGATTGCTAGTATCAGGGGGTTTCATCTTGACCCTCTGCCAAATATTCGCCGAGCCGAAAATAAGCAACTGCAATTACAAATAGCAAGAGATATCGGTCTAGATACGCCTCGCACTCTGACTACAAATAATCCAATAGCAGTAAAGCAATTTGCCCAAGAGTGTCAGCAGGGAATGATTACCAAAATGCTCTCTTCCTTCGCTATTTATGATGAACGAGGGCGAGAAAAAGTTGTGTTTACAAATCCAATTTCATCAGAGGATCTAGACAACCTTGATGGCTTACGTTTCTGCCCAATGACATTTCAGGAGAAGATTCCCAAGGCATTGGAATTGCGGACAATTATTGTAGGTAAGCGTGTGCTAACAGCTGCGGTTGATTCTCAAGCTTTGGATAAGGCACGTTACGACTGGCGCAAACAGGGAATTGCCTTACTCGACGCTTGGGAATCATACACTTTGCCCGAAGATGTCGAAGAGAAATTGCTCAAACTCATGGCAGAATTTGGTTTAAACTATGGGGCGCTTGATATTATTTTGACTCCTGATGGTCGTCATGTATTCCTTGAAGTTAACCCAGTTGGCGAGTTCTTCTGGCTGGAACGCTGTCCTGGCTTACCGATTTCCCAGGCGATCGCTGAGGTTTTAAATAATTCAGCTAGTTGATTACAAATTCTCTTTAGCTGGCGTTGCGATACCGCGTTTAACTAGACCTGCTTCAAGTTTCTTAATGAATTTTAAGTCTTCCTCCAATAGAAGCTGGCTTTGGCTAGAAGAAAGATTTTTTTCCAGAAAAGCAAATGCTTGCCGAAATTGACGCGGATTTGCTTTAATTAGCGATTCAAAGTGACAGGGAATAATCTGCTGAAAATCCCAACTTGCAACTGTATCAGCCCAGTTGAGGACTTGGCTTGGTGCTTGAGGAAGAATGAGGATTTGCAAAATCGGTGCGACAAATGGTCGTCCCTGGCCTCGTAGAGCGTCAAATGCCTGCTTCCAGTTTTCTTGCCAGCGAAAAGGAAATAAACCAAAGTACGTTTTTAGGGTTCGCTGTGGTGCTTTAAGAGCATCACGAAACATCTCTCCGATTGAAGCAACTTCCAAAGCACTTGGACGGAAGTAAAGCGCAAACAGTGAAATACGTTGCCATCCCTTGCGACGGTTGTCTTCATTGTCCTCGATCGTCTCCCAGGCATTGTCCCTGGCATGAAACAGTAAGGGATAAGGATCTAATTGGAGGATTTCTGGTGGGTCAACTGGAACAGAAAGTATAGAATCAGTTACAAGCAGAGTACGCGATCGCTTGTGAAACAATGCAACTTCTACAAAAGATCCTCGTCCCAAGTCGATGTCCAATATTGCATAGTCAAACTCCAGAGCGAAGGGAGCAAGGTTTGAGTCCTCTGGGAGTTCTTGAGTTCGTTTTTGGGGAAATCCTAGCCAACTAAGCGGCAGATTGAACGGAAAACTCCACTGGTGCGGGGCAACAAAGACTTGTGCTTGAGGAAAGCGACGAGCAAAAGGGCCAACGAAGACTTTATGCTCCAGACCAGAACTGGTTGGCAGTAAGATATACTTAACTTCACCGTGCTTTGCTACCAATTCATTAACCAAGCGGATACACTCAGTTGTGGGAGCAACGGGTGCATATACCAGAAGTCCTCCACCAGAGAGCTTGACGATAGTCATGCGAATCGGCACGATGGTGTAGAGAATGCCGTGAAGCTGATCGAATGTCCAGATAGTGTCCTTAACTATTTCCTGACGAAGTGTCCGCCGCCTGCCGTAGGGGTAAAGTGGGACAGTAGCCCAGAATGGCCATGACCAATCCTTGGGGTTGTTCAAAGGAGACATCCCTCGATCTTGTAGTTCAACTCTCGACTGAGATCCAAGTGAGTTCATCGTCGTTCCATTGTCCTGGCGTGGGCCAGTTGTGAGAGTGCTGTAGTGGCTACAAGATTGATATAGCACGCTTGTCGAGCGAGAGCAACCGGCTAAAATTCCTACACAACACTTGTCGGTAATTGAACTATTTTACTGGTATTTAAGTGCTTAAATGTTCATCTCATCGTCAGCCTTACCCTGAGAACTCCGATGTTCTAAACTGGAACTACATTGTTAGCGATCGCCGATCGCACAAATCACGTTTAAGGGTGAAGCATTTTGGGATTTATATCAAGTCCGGGTAATTCATTGTACCCCTCCCCACTCTTCGGACTACAGTTTACACACAAGTCGACTTACCCCCCTTAATCCCCCCTTATAAAGGGGGGAAATAGGAAATTTGGTTCCCTCCCCTTTATAAGGGGAGGGTTAGGGTGGGGTAAAACCTTAGTTAATCAACTATTTGAGACTTGTGTGTACACCGTACTACTAGAATTTCGATAGGAGGTAAAAACAATGCTACGAACCATTGAAGGAATTTATAAAAATGGCAAAATCGAACTAGCTGAAAAACCACAAGGTATTACTGAAAGCAAAGTCTTTGTTACTTTCTTAGAAACAAAACCCATAACTTGGCCAGAAACTATTATGCAACATCAAGGTGTAGTAGAAAGTATCATTTTTGAGTCATTAAGTATAGATTAGCAATCAATCCTCAACGTGCCTTAAAAATCCAATCATTGGTTGAAGCATTGTTAGGTTCGATTACAATTTTACCTTTTAGTGTGGAAGAAGCAGAACAAACTGCCCAAATAAGAAGTATTTTGAAAATAGCGGGTACTCCTATCGGTTCTTATGATGTATTGATCGCAGCAACAGCACTAACTCACAATCATATTGTTGTAACATCTAATGTTCGAGAATTTCAAAGAGTAAACAGCTTGCAAATAGAGAATTGGCGTTCTTCTTAAATTACATATCAATGTATTGGAAATGGGGCTTTAGGCTATTAATTGGATTCTTTGGGCTGTGGCTACTATTGGATCTGGGTTCCCGTCTGGGAGCAGAGATTTTTTGGTTTCAAGAAGTCGGCTATCTTCAAGTATTTTTGTTGAGGCTGCTGACTCGTGGTATTTTGTGGATAGTTGTGGCTGGAATAACTGCTGCCTATCTACTGCTAAACTTGGCTTTAGCACAACGACTAAAATATCCCCAGTCTGTAAAGATTGAGTCAGCAGAACTCAACAGTGAATTAACAAATTTTCTCAGTCCTAATTATCCAAGACGCAACGAAACCCGGATACTTGCGCCGCAACGCCCTCAAGCATTAAAATTGCACTGGTTATTACCCTTAACTCTGATATTGAGCTTGTTAATTGGGTTAATGCTGGCTCACTATGGTAAAATTGCTCTTTTCTACTGGCATTCTCCAGTTAATCAGGCTATTCTACCCGTTCCCGCTCTATTTCGACCGGAGACAATCTGGCAACTTTTGAAGCAGATTCTCTCTCAAGTCTGGTATCTCGGTTTAATTGCGGGAGTAGCGATCGCCATTTTAATCTATCCGCAATTTTTACTCACTGCGATCGCAATTCTCTCCAGTCCCATTTTTGCCTTCATCATATTCCGACACTGGCCAAAGGTGCTGGAATATTTGCACCCCACCCTTTTCAACAGCACTGAGCCTTTATTTGGTCGAGATATCAGCTTTTACGTATTTTCTTTACCTTTTTGGGAACTGCTAGAACTCTGGCTGATGGGTTTATGTTTGTATGGCTTCCTCGCCGTTACTCTCACTTATCTCTTGTCGGCTGACAGTTTGAGTCAGGGGATTTTCCCTGGTTTTTCACCCCAGCAGCAGCGTCATTTATCCGGTATGGGTGGCTTGTTGATGCTGGTAGTGGCTTTGAGTTATGGGCTGAGTCGCTATGAATTGGTGTATTCTACCCGTGGAGTGAGTTATGGTGCTAGCTATACAGATGTGACAGTCCAGTTGCCAGCTTACACCGTCTTGTGCATTGTGGCAGTAGCGATCGCCTTTTACTTACTTGGGCAAACGTTTTTCTGGAAACCGAAATCTCAGTATCGTCGCTTTGTATTTTACGGGTTAGGGGTTTATTTAGTATTAGTTGTAGCTGCTGATGTTGTTTTACCTACTGTGGTGCAATATTTAATTGTCCAACCTAATGAGTTGCAAAGAGAGCAAACCTACATTCAGCGGACTATTGCCTTGACTCGCCAAGCATTTGATTTAGAGGCGATTGATTCTAGAAGCTTCAACCCCCAAGGAACACTGACTGAAGCTGATATTCAAAAGAATGCCTTGACAATTCGGAATATTCGCCTGTGGGATGAGCGACCACTCTTAGAAACTAACCGTCAACTGCAACAAATTCGCCCGTATTATCAGTTCCCCGATGCCGATATTGATCGGTATACTCTGAAAACAGATGAACCTTCACCTCAGCCGCCAGTAACGCAGCAGGAAGCAGTTGAATCAACAGAACGGCGGCAGGTACTCATTGCCGCACGAGAATTAGATTATAGTGCCGTACCGCAGGAAGCTCAAACATGGGTTAATCGCCATTTAATTTATACCCACGGTTTTGGGTTTACTGTTAGTCCAGTTAATACAGTTGGGCCGG
The DNA here is from genome assembly GCF_034530915.1 of Nostoc sp. DedQUE09. Taxonomy (NCBI): domain Bacteria; kingdom Bacillati; phylum Cyanobacteriota; class Cyanophyceae; order Nostocales; family Nostocaceae; genus Nostoc; species Nostoc sp. DedQUE09. The sequence continues at coordinate 16,247 of NZ_JAVRCE010000088.1, read as the reverse complement.
GTGGGCTACCAGAATATTTTGTTAAAGATATTAGCGATAATAGTAGCGCTCTCACAACTTCTAATGAAGCCGTTCGTCAAAGTATTCCGATTGGACAACCGCGGATTTATTACGGTGAGATTACTAATACTTATGTAATGACTGGCACAAGAGTTAGAGAGCTAGACTATCCTAGCGGTAGTGACAATGTTTACAACTCTTACGAGGGTCTAGGTGGTGTTGAAATCGGTTCAGCATGGCGACGGTGGCTATTTGCGATGTATTTGAAAGATTGGCAGATGGTGCTGACGCGGGACTTTTTGCCAGATACAAAAGTGCTACTGCGGCGAAATGTTAAGCAAAGAATTCAAGCGATCGCACCTTTCCTGAAATATGACAGCGATCCCTATTTAGTGGCTGCTGCTGCTAATCAAGATTTTCCAAGTAATCCCAGTTATCTTTATTGGATTGTTGATGCTTACACAACGAGCGATCGCTATCCCTACTCAGATACTGGTAGCGATGGTATCAATTACATTCGCAATTCTATCAAAGTAGTGATTGATGCCTATCACGGTACTGTAAAGTTTTACATTGCCGATCGCAGCGACCCGATTATTGCCACTTGGTCAGCAATATTTCCTGAAATGTTCAAACCGCTCAGTACAATGCCCGTCAATCTCCGCAGTCATACCCGATATCCGGTGGACTTCTTCAAAATTCAATCTGAGCGGTTAATGACCTACCACATGACCGACCCCCAAGTATTTTACAATCGGGAAGACCAGTGGCAGATTCCTAATGAAATCTATGGCAGTGAACCCCGTCCGGTAGAGCCGTATTATTTGATTACTAGTTTACCCACCGTAGACTTTGAAGAATTTCTTCTGTTTTTACCCTATACTCCCAGACAGCGGACTAATTTAATCGCTTGGTTAGCGGCGCGATCGGATGGCAAAAACTACGGTAAGCTGGTGCTGTATGTCTTTCCTAAAGAACGCCTGATTTACGGAACAGAACAAATCGAGGCGCGGATTAACCAAGATCCAGTAATTTCTCAGCAAATTTCCTTATGGAATCGCCAGGGTTCGAGAGCTATTCAAGGCAATCTACTAGTAATTCCCATTCAGCAATCGTTGCTGTATGTCGAGCCAATCTATCTAGAAGCCACACAGAATAGTCTGCCAACCTTGGTACGGGTAGTGGTGGCTTACGAAAACCGGATTGTCATGGCGCAAACCTTAGAACAAGCATTGCAGGGAATCTTTAAACCAGAAGTTACACCAGCCCCAGCGATTATCCGTCCCTTTGAAGAAGCAGCCCCACCAGGTTAAGCGATTTTCAAACTAAGCTTGACTTTATCCAATTAAGTTGCGGATTATTAAATATTAGATTTTTTTGCATCTCTTGACTCATGCGATCGCAACAAAGGCAACAGGACGCGATCGCTTCAAGCGCAATAACCTACTAGCTACCTCGACCTGCAATTATAAAAGGCACAAAAGTAGCTTAATGTACGAAACCGAACCGACTTCCAAGGTTGAGTATGCGTAAATAAAGTTAGATCATTATGCACTTTAACGCCATTGCTAGCCAAGAAAAGAAAATTACAGCAAGCGATGATTAATGCATTGTCAATCCATCTGCGTTGATGATCTACGGTGTTCGGAGAACTAAAGTGAACATAGAATTATTGACCAAACGCACAGAAGCATTGCACAAAGATTTAGCTTCTTTATATCAGACTGCTAATGTTTTGGCTTGGATTAGCCCAGAGTTACAGCCGCAAGCTTTTCAGGAACTCCTTAGCTCTGCAAAGATGGCGCACTTAGCGATGAAAGAACTGCGTCAGCAAAATGAGGAACTAATACAAACACAAAATTTGTTACAAGCAGAACGCGAACACTACCAAGATTTATTCGAGTTGGCACCAGATGGTTATTTAGTAACTAATGCAGAAGGCGTAATCCAAAAAGCAAACGCGGCGGCTGTTACACTACTCAATGTTTCAAAACAATTTCTGGTGGGTAAAGCCATGATTAACTTTATCTCACCAGAAGATCATCAGCACTTTTGCAGCGAACTTAACCAACTATCGCAATCAGACACAGCCAACGAATTAGTAATACGTTTGCAGCAACATTATGGCGAGTTCTTGAATGCAGCTTTGAGAGTCACAGTTGTGCGCGATCGGCAGGGTAAAATAAAACATCTATACTGGTTGCTGCGTAACGTCACTGAGCAACAGCGAACCGAATCAATAAGCATTCAAAATGAGAGTGACATCATCCAAAACCGCCAATTGTATAAATATTCTAAAGGAGAAAATATTTGTCTCAGACCAAGAATGATTTGGTATGTTCATCAGGGAGTAGTCAAACTCAGTACTTTTTGTGAAACGGGCGAAGAAATTTTGATAGGTTTAGCCAAAGCAGGGATGGTTTTTGGCTCTAGTATGACTGGTTTAAACATTTACCAAGCAACAGCCCTGTGTGATGTTGAGTTGGTATCATTTGATGAAGCAGAAATAGCAGCCTCGCCAACGCTAAACCATAACCTGTTACTAAAAATTAATCGCAGGTTACAGCAAACAGAATGTTTATTATTCAATAGTGGAAGGCTCCATGTACAAGAGCGCTTGCACCATTTATTGCAACTTTTGAAACAGGAAATCGGTGAAACTGTATCGCAGGGAACTCGCCTAAGTGTTCGTTTTACACATGAAGATATCGCTAGTGCCTGCTGTACTACCAGAGTCACAATTACAAGATGTATGGGCATACTAGAACAACATGGTCTAATCAGTTTTGATTCCCAAAATCACATTATTTTGAAAGATTGATGTGATTTTTGTAGACAAAGTTAGCCGTAATTAATAATCCAGTATTCTTCTAGATAATACCAATTCAAAAAATGTTTGCGACAGATAAGGCATTAAGGATGAAGTCGTAACCAGCCAAAGAAGCAGCAATTTGAGGAGTTAGATCGGCCAGAAGTTGAGCAACTTTAGTTCGCAAACTCTCCAAGTTATCAAATAACTCCCACTTTAAGTCCTGCTTAAGATGTTCCCAAATTCGTTCAATTGGGTTGAGTTCAGGCGAATGGGGTGGTTGAAACAACAACACAATGTTTTCTGGGACTTGTAAGCGTTTGGCTTTATGAAACAAGCCATTGTCAACCTGAAGAACGTTAAGCGAGTTAGGATAGCAGGCAGCGAACTCGTTCAAAAATTGCTGGTAGCATTCAGTATCAACATGAGAGAACTGCCAAAACAAACTTTCACCTGTAAGCGGTTCGACTGCTCCGTATAGCCAAAATGCTTTAAACTGCCATTGCCATTCACCAATGGGCTTCACCCCAGGTAAGGTAATCTTGCGTCCCTCGATGGTTTTTAGTCCAAATCTACTTTCATCTTGTACAAAATAACGGATATTTTCGTACTGGGGTAACATGATGCTGGCATATTGACTAATTAGTTGCAGATCGTCGGCAAGGTTTTTTTAAAAGCCTCAAGTTTCTCTTTGTCTTGCTTTCGGTTACGCGGACGTGGAACTTTGAGCTTTGCTTTAAGCCTGTAACGTGCCAGATGATGTACAGTTGCGTACTCGGCTTGCACACCCAAGGTGATATCCAACCAATGTTGTATTTGTGTGTATCGTTGGAACCCACCTTCTGGTTCTTCGAGTTGTTTTTTTAAACTCGATACTGCCCAATGTGGTATTGCTCTTTTTCGACCTGAACTCGTTCCAAATTCAACAACCGCCTCAATTCCTCCTTCTCGATAATCTGCCAACCATCGATGTACTGTACCTCGATGTTTTCCCAATATTTTAGCGATCGCACTCACACTCATTTCTTGCCCTTTAATCAGATATAGGGCTTGTATACGTTCTTTGAGTCGAGCATTTTTCTGTTGGCGAACTAACCCTTCGAGTTCTTCAACACTTTCTTGAATATCGATATGCACTACCCCTGTCATCACTCACCCAGAATGCTACCTATACTTAGATTTACCATCTGTCGCATTCTTTTTTCAAATTGGTATAAGACAAGTGTCAAAATTGTGAATTTGGCTAAATGACTTAATAGAAAATCTTGAAAAAATGTGTTTATCTCTAAATAAAGTAGTGTAACCACCCGGAAGATCTTGTCTATCTAATGTTACTACCTGTAGCAATCCAGACAAGTTTTTATTTTGGGACGGCATTCATCCAACAACGGCTGCTCATCGCATTTTAGCAGACGCAGCACTAAAAGCAATTTCAATATCGCGATAAATACCAAAATAAAAAATCATGCAAAACTCAAAATACTTTCCCTTTAACCTTTTTCCTAAGAGTGCAAAAATATATTTTTGCAAGAGGTCTATTAATTAAATATCAATATAAAAGGAGTTAAAAAAAGCGCAGTTTTTTAACTCTCTATTCCCTATTTTCTTTCAGTTTTTCATCTGAAAATTTTCCTTTAAAAATTTCAGTGGCTTTTTTACATCCCCCAAACTCCTTTTCAAAAGCTGTACACAACATATTAAATTACCGTGTAATAACCTGATAATCAAGGGGAAATAAAAAACATCCTACTTTTCCTACTTTTCCTACTTTTTATCTATAATATTTTCCTCTACATGAGCATTTTTCAATCAGATATAAAGATCAATATTAAAATTAAACTTATGAAATATTGCTTGTGTGATATTTATAATACACTAAAAAACATTCACCAATGATGAGCTAGAAAACTTATTATGTCTTTTTTATCTCAGAAAAATCAATTTTTAAATAAGTTTAATAGCCGAGATTTAAATGCTAGCCAGTTAAGTTGGCTAATTATATCTAGCATCTTTTTATTTTTAGGAACTACTGGTGGTGTCGTGCAAGTTAAAAAAACAGCACACAAGTCAGGTTTCACGCTACAACTTTTACATACTTCCGACCAAGAAGCGGGTGTCCCAGCGCTGAAGGATGCACCGAACTTTTCGGCGGTGTTGAATGCACTCAAAAATCAGGATGCTAACGGTGATGGCAAACCTGATTATCCTAATACCTTAATCCTTTCATCTGGAGATGCTTATATTCCCAGTCCCTTCTTATTTGCTAGTGACACAGCTTTTGGTGGTCAGGGGCGAGGAGATATCTTAATTTTAAATGCTCTTGGGTTTGGTGCGATCGCCTTTGGTAATCACGAATTTGACTTAAATACAGGTGTCGTTGCTGACTTACTTCGTGCTAAAGAAGATTACCCAGGTACAAAATTTCCCTATCTCAGCGCGAATCTAGACTTCAGCACTGATAAAGACCTAGCAAAATTAGTTACTGCTGATGGACAAGAAGCAAGTAAAATTCCCAATAAAATTGCCCGTAGCACCATTATTACTGTCAATGGTGAAAAAATTGCTGTGGTTGGGGCGACAACTCCCACACTGCGGACTATTTCTTCTCCTGGTGGTGTAACTGTGTTGCCTAAAAAATTTAATAGCCGTGATACCGCAGATATTGCCGCCTTAGCTGCTGAAATTCAAACTTCTGTTGATACGCTGCTGACAAAAAACCCAGAGATTAATAAAGTCATTCTATTGGCACACATGCAGCAAATTGCGATTGAGCAAAAGCTAGCACAATTACTTAAGGGAGTAGATATTATTGTTGCTGGTGGTTCTAATACCTTACTAGCCGACAAAACAGACCGTCTGCGAATGGGTGATAAGTCTGCTGGAACTTATCCAATCATTAAAAAAGCCGCAGATGGTAATCCAATAGCTGTAGTTAATACCGATGGAAACTATCGCTATGTTGGTCGTTTAGTAGTTAACTTTGATGCCAAGGGAGTGATTATTCCTAAAAGTATTGACCCTAAAATTAGTGGTGCTTATGCGACTGATTCCCAAGGGGTAGCAGCTGTAGGTGGGAAACCCGATGCCAAAATTGTTGCCATTACAGAAGCGCTCAAAAAAGTGATTATTGCCCAAGATAGTCAGATTTTTGGGAAAACCAACGTTTTCCTCAACGGCTGGCGGGGTGATGTCCGCACCCAAGAAACCAATTTCGGGAATTTGACAGCCGAAGCTAATTTAGCGATCGCTAAACGATACGATCCTAAAACTGTTATTTCTATTAAAAATGGTGGTGGTATCCGTGACAATATTGGTATTTATACCTTTCCCCCAGGTTCGACTCGCTCACAGGATGTTATCAAACTGCCACCCCAAGCCAATCCTGTAGCAGGTAAAAAAGAAAAAGAAATTTCTCAACTTGATATCAGCAATGCTTTACGCTTCAACAATGGCTTGACTTTAGTGACTTTAAATGCTAGAGAACTACTAGCAGTGATTGAACATAGTGTCGCAGCCATAGCACCCGGTGCAACCCCTGGCAGTTTTCCGCAAGTAGCGGGATTAGCCTTTAGCTTTGACCCAGATTTACCAGCAGGTAAACGTGTTAAATCCCTGGTTATCAAAGATGGGAAAGGCAAAATTATTGATGTAGTAGTCAAAAATGCAGAGTTAGTGGGTGACTCTAATCGTATCTTCCGCGCTGTCACCTTAAACTTTCTCGCAAATGGTGGTGATGGTTATCCTTTTCCTAAAACTAAACGGGTTGATTTGACATCAAAAGATGCTAAACGTACAGGTTTAGCTACCTTTGCTGCTGATGGTTCTGAACAAGATGCATTAGCAGAATATCTGGCTGCTAACTTTAAGCAGATTCCATTTGCTCAGGAGGATGTACCACCTACCGAAGATACTCGCATTCAAAATCTGAAGCTGCGTAAAGATATGGTATTTTGAATCAATGGTCAAAATTCCAGTCATTGATTTCACTAATTTTACTAAGAGCAACGCAATAACTCGACAAGCTGTCATCAAACAAATCTATGAAGCTTGTCATGAAATTGGCTTCATGTATTTGCAAAATTCTGCAATATCAAAAGAGCTAATCAAGGAAGTATTCAATCACAGCAAATCTTTTTTCAATTTACCTTTAGAAGTTAAGCAAAAGCAAGCTTGGAGTGATGAATTGAGTAATATGGGTTACGTTGGGATTGAGAGAGAACGTCTTAACCCCAATAAATCAGGCGACTTAAAAGAGGCGTTTAATGTCAACAAACAAGCCGTAGGGACAAATGCTTCTCTTGTCACCTTTTATGATAATTGTACAGAGTTTGCTAATAGGATATTACAAGCTTATGCGTTGGCGTTGGAATTGCCAGAATATTTTTTTACTATAAGACATAATCAACAAAATCATACCTTGCGCTTACTCCACTATCCACCATTGCAGACACCACCAAAACCCGGACAGGTGCGTGCTGGTGAACATTCCGATTATGGCAGTATTACCTTACTTTTCCAAGATGACATTGGCGGGTTAGAAGTACAGACAGTATCTGGAGAGTGGATTGTCGCGCCTGCAATTCCTGATACTGTAATAGTCAATACTGGCGATTTAATGCAACGGTGGACAAATCATCGATTTTGCTCAACTAAGCACCGAGTGATGATTCCCAGTGATGATAGGGTAAATCAGTCTCGGTATTCTATGGCTTTTTTCTGTCATCCTAATGATGATACAGAAATTACTTGTTTGGAGAGTTGCCAGAAAGAACAATTGCCTATCTATGCCCCTATCCTGGCGGGAGAATATCTTTTAAGCCGTTTACAAGCAACTTATGGTAATTCGTAATTCGTAATTCGTAATTAAAAAAGACATTTAAGATGAAAACCTACGACTGGATTGTGGTTGGCGGCGGAATTACGGGTGCTGCACTCGCTTATGAACTTAGTAAAACTGGCTTTTCTGTACTTTTGTTGGAGCAACACAGCAGACCACAAAATGCAACTCGCTATAGTTATGGTGGGCTTGCCTATTGGTCGGGTACTACACCACTAACTCGGCTATTGTGCGAAGAAGCGATCGCACGTTACCATATCTTATCTCAAGAGTTAGACGCTGATATTCAATTTCGAGAATTAGATTTATTACTGACTATTTCAGCCGATAACGACCCAAAAACAACTGCTGCATCATATAATCATTTTGCTATTCCACCCCGTTTACTCGATATTCAAGAAGCTTGTGAGTTGGAACCGCAGCTAAATCGAGAGGCGATATCTGGGGCTTTAACTGTCAAACACGGTCATATTAACCCAGAAAAAACGGCACAAGCTTATATCCAAGCTTTTGAGCGGGCTGGGGGTGAAGTGCAGATTACCCAAGTTTTGCAAGTATTGCAAGATGGTGTCCAAACCACCAGTGCAACTTTTCACAGCGCTAACGTTGTCATCTGTGCGGGTGGACTCAGCCGCCAGCTTCTCAAATCTGCTGGTGTTTCCATCAAGCTGTATTTTACCCACGAAGAAATCATTGAAACCCCAGCCGTTGATGTCAGGTTACGCACCTTAGTTATGCCGGCGAATCAGCAACGGTTTCAACTAGAAGCTGAATCTAGTCAAGTTGATGAATTATGGGATGAACTTGGTAATGATTTAGTACCAGCGATTTTAGATGTGGGTGCGATTCAGTTTCAAGATGGTAGTATCCGCATCGGTCAAATTAGCCGTGCGATCGCAGATCCTCAAGCTAAGGTAAACTCAGATGTAAGCGAAAAATGGTTGCGAAAAGGTGTTGGTCAAATTTTACCAGCATTGGAGAATTTACCAGGTACTTGGTATCACTGCTTAGTGGCATTTAGTAGCAATCAACTTCCCTTAATTGGTGCTATCCCAGGATTTGAACGCGTTCATGTTTTCTCTGGATTTAGTAATCCCCTAGTACTTATACCACCTTTGGCAAAGCGCTTTGCTAATTTTGCAACTGGCCAGGAAGATGAAATTATTACACAAATGCTAATCTAAGGTGATTTCTGACAAAGAATCTACCCAGGTTGACGAGTTTCGACAACTCTTGGAGACGCACTCGCGTTCGCTCAACTCTCGATTCTTTAGTTGGTTGAGCGAAGTCGAAACCAACGGCAGCGGTAGATTTATTAACGGAAATTGCCTAAAGGGCCGCAGTGAAAAACACAAATATTACTGATGCTGACACATTAAGCGCTGCACTGATTTTAATTCAATCTCAAACTTGGTTAATTGACAATAGTGCATCTTGTCTGTCTAAATAAACAATTAGAGTTCGTCTAATTTTCACTAAAGGAATAGCAGCAATGTCTTCCATTGAGGACAACAAAATCATTGCTCAACGGTGGATGGAACTTATTAGCGAGCATAAAATCGAAGAAATTTGCGAGATAACTGCCCCGAATTGGAAAATGCACGGTGGTTTACCAGGACTTCCCCTTGGGCCTGAAGGGGTACGCAAACTCTTTGGTTCATTTGGCCCTATCCAGCAGAAATGGACAATTGAAGACGTAATCGCTGAAGGTGACAAAGTTGTTGTGCGTGCGACTAATACCTGCATCCAAGAGAGTTTTCTTGGCATACCAAGTCGCGGCCGTCAACAGACATTTACTGCTACATTCATTCATTATATTGCCGACGGCAAGATAATTGAAACCTGGCGAAACGCTGACGACCTTGGACGGGTTCTTCAACTTGGGGCACGGATTGAACCAGGAATATCTGAGTAATAGCAATAGTTGATTAAAACTATTGTTGTATTAACCAGCTATCTGTTCAGCACAGACCAGAATTTTGAAAAGAGATAAGTAGGTAAACATAATTAAACATAAAATAAACTCCTAGTTTGTAGTGAGCGATTTATCGCTCAGAGCAAGGATTATCAGGACTAAAGTCCTTACTACAAACAATAAATTTATTTATGCCTAGATACTTAGCAGTTTTTAACTGTCTAAAATCAAAGATGTTCGTGGAAGAGAAAGGTTTTGTTCTTCCATAACGTATTGCATAGATATAAGAATCTTTATAAAGTTAATAAAGCTTAATCTTAAAAAGTTTGTTTTTTATTACAAAAACAAACTTTTTTGTATAACACGTCACTTTTTACTAGTAAACTATCGCACTAATATCACACTTTAAAGATTGATATTGTCAGCTTTCTATAAGTTGGCTGATTCATCAGCAGGAAAATTCATAAAAAGATGAGAAGACAATTTAACCGACGCAAGTTTATAATCTACGGTTCTTTAACTTTTGGAAGCAGCTTTTTTTTGAAAGCTTGCGCGAATAGTTCTCCAACTGCGACACAGAGTCCAGCCGTGATTCCTACTGCTTCACCAGCGGCGGCGACTACTGGTGACACGATCAAAGTAGGTATTTTGCACTCTCTGAGTGGTACGATGTCTATTAGTGAAAAAAGCGTTGTTGATGCTGAAAAGTTAGCAATCAAAGAAATTAACGCTGCTGGTGGTGTTTTAGGTAAGCAAATTGAAGCAATTACCGAAGATGGCGCTTCTAACTGGGATACTTTTAGAGAAAAGGCAACCAAGCTAATCGATCAAGATAAAGTCGCTGTAGTTTTTGGTTGTTGGACTTCTGCTAGCCGCAAGAACGTTAAGCCAGTATTCGAGAGCAAAAACCACATGCTCTGGTATCCTGTGCAATATGAAGGTCAAGAGTGTTCTAAAAATATTTTCTACACTGGCGCTGCACCCAATCAACAAATTGAACCATCTGTTGATTGGCTGTTAAAAAATAAGGGCAAAGAATTCTTCTTAGTTGGCTCTGACTACGTTTTTCCCCGAACAGCTAATACCATCATTAAAGCTCAACTAGAAGCTTTAGGCGGAAAAACAGTTGGTGAAGATTATTTACCTCTTGGTAACACAGAAGTTACACCAATTATCACTAAAATCAAGCAAAACTTGCCCAATGGTGGCGTGATTTACAACACCTTAAATGGTGATAGCAACGTTGCTTTCTTCAAACAATTAAAAGGGGCTGGATTGACACCAGATAAATATCCCTCCATGTCTGTAAGTATTGCCGAAGAAGAAGTCAAAGCAATTGGTGTAGAGTATCTCAAAGGTCATTATGCAGCTTGGAACTATTTCCAAACAGTAGACACACCTGCTAATAAGAAGTTTGTAGCAGCTTTCAAAAAAGAGTATGGTGAAAATCGGGTGACAAATGACCCAATGGAAGCAGCATACGTTGCAGTTTATTTGTGGAAACAAGCAGTCCAAAAAGCTGGTACTACAGATATAGCTAAGGTAAGTGCTGCGGCTTATGGCCAAACTCTAGATGCACCTGAAGGTAAAGTGACAATGGATGCCAATCATCACATATCCAAAATTGTGCGGATTGGTCAAGTTAGACAAGATGGTTTATTTGATATTGTCTATGCTACTCCAACAGCGGTTGAGCCAGTTCCTTGGAATCAATTTGTGAAAGAAACTAAGGGATTTGCTTGTGATTGGAGTGACCCTGCTAAGGGTGGTAAGTTCAAGAAAACCTAAATAATTCGTAATTCGTAATTTGTAATATTCTCGTTTCCAGGTTCTACCTGGAAATGCTGCTCGTTGGGCTGCTGCCGTGAGTCAGGAGGCGGAGCCTCCTAATAGGCATTCCCAGTCTGAGACTGGGAACGAGGTACACGAGATACTAACTACTCGCTGATAGCTGTTGTGGAGAAATAAGTGTTAGCAGGATTTTTAGAAGCTGTATTTAATGGTATTAGTATTGGCGCTGTATTATTAATCGCGGCGTTGGGGCTGGCGATTATATTTGGATTGATGGGCGTCATCAATATGGCGCATGGTGAATTGATGATGTTCGGCGCTTATACAACATTTGTTGTGCAAAATGTATGTAAGCAATTGGGTGGGGTGTGGTTTGAAGTCTATATATTTTTGGCTTTGATTATTGCTTTTATCTTCACGGCTGCTGTGGGATTAATTCTAGAAAAAGGTGTGATTCGTTATCTCTATGGACGCCCATTAGAAACTTTACTAGCAACTTGGGGAGTAAGTTTAATTTTTCAGCAGTTTGTTCGCAGTGTGAATTGGGTATTGATAATTGGTATCGGCTTATTTTCTCTGCTGTTTTTTGGAGGTTTATGGATTTTAAATTCTCGCACTGATTTAGGAAGAGTTCGTAACTGGATTGTGGCGGTGATATTTTTATTATCGCTGGGGGTGACAATCACAACAGGAAATTTATTGAGTCAAACTTATCAGTTAGCAGTGACTCAACCTTGGTTTGGCGCTCAAAATGTGGATGTAACAGCACCGACTTGGTTACAAGCAGGGATATCTTTAGGTGGTGTGCAATTGCCCTTTGCCAGGTTATTTATTATTGCTTTAACAATAATCTGTGTGGCAGGAATTTACTTATTTTTACAACGTTCTAGCTGGGGTTTAAGAATTCGGGCGGTGACACAAAACCGGAGTATGAGTGCTTGTTTGGGTATCCCAACTCAAAAGGTGGACGCAATTACTTTTGCACTGGGTTCTGGTTTAGCTGGTGTGGCGGGATGTGCGATTAGTTTACTCGGTTCTGTAGGGCCAAATACGGGACAAAACTATATTATTGATACTTTTATGGTGGTTGTCGTTGGAGGTGTGGGCAATTTAGCCGGGACGATTGTGGCTGCTTTGGGTATTGGTACGGCTAATTTTTTAATTGGTTCTGGTACTTTGGCTTTATTGTTGAGTTCTGTTAAACCTTTGGCTGATTTGTTTACTTTTTTTGCGACGACGAGTATGGCTAAGGTGATGGTGTTTGCGCTGATTATTGTGTTTTTGCAGTGGAAGCCTGGAGGGATTTTTCCGCAGAAGGGACGTACTGTTGATGTTTAAGCCGCAGAGATGCAGAGGACGCAGAGAATGAGAAAGAAGGGGGGATTATTAATTGAAGTTGGGGTGGCGATCGCGATCGCACTCTTCCTCATCATCATTATGCCACTGCTACTGTCGGAGTTTCGCCTAAATTTGTTGGGGCGATTTCTGTCGCTGGCGATCGCAGCTTTGGGTATTGATTTAATTTGGGGTTATACTGGTTTACTAAGTTTGGGACATGGTATTTTCTTTGGTTTGGGTGGATATGCGATCGCAATGTACCTGAAGCTGCAAGTCCCGACTGGAGAATTGCCTGATTTCATGGGGCTTTATGGAGTTACAGAACTTCCCGCGTTTTGGCAACCTTTTTATTCTTTTCCTTTGACCATAGCTTTGGTGGTATTAATTCCGGGGTTATTGGCGGGATTGTTGGGATATTTGGTTTTCCGAAATCGTCTCAAGGGAGTTTATTTTTCTATCTTGACTCAAGCCGGAACTATTGTATTTTTCAACTTCTTTAATGGTCAACAACAATTTTTCAACGGCACGAATGGACTGATAGATTTTACAACTTTGTTTGGGGCAACGGTCAGCGATGCCAAAACGCAGTTTGTTTTCTATACGCTGACGGTAGTGTTTCTCGCAATCACCTACGGAATTTGTCGCTGGTTGACAACTGGACGCTTTGGGAGATTGCTGATAGCGATTCGTGATGATGAAAGTCGGGTAAGATTTTCTGGCTACGACCCTACAGATTTTAAGGTATTGGTGTTTGCAGTTTCCGGTGCGATCGCAGGTATAGCAGGAGCATTTTACACCATTCAAAGTGGTTCTGTCTCACCTAGAGCAATGGATATTGCCTTTTCGATTGAAATGGTGATTTGGGTAGCAGTAGGCGGACGCGCTACTTTAATTGGCGCAATTGTCGGAACTTTGTTAGTCAATTATGCCCGCACTTTTTTAAGCGAACAATTTGCCGAAATCTGGCTATTTTTCCAAGGCGCACTATTTTTGATAGTCGTCACAGTCCTTCCTGACGGTATCGTGGGATGGTTGCGTAGTCAGAATATTTCTCTTTTCAACCGCCGTCAAGAAATTGCTACATATCCCACCTTGGAAGAAGACCCGGAAGTGCAACATGAACGCGAAAATATTGGAAACTGAAAATGTAACTGTTAGCTTTGACGGTTTTAAGGCTTTAAACCAGCTTAACTTTAGTATGGATGTGGGTGAATTACGAGTAGTAATTGGCCCCAATGGTGCAGGAAAGACAACCTTTTTGGATGTAATTACGGGTAAAGTTCAGCCAACAGTGGGGCGAGTTTTATTCAAAGGAAGAAATCTGCGTTCTTTACCTGAATATAAAATTGCCCGATTGGGAATTGGGCGCAAGTTTCAAACACCCCGCATTTACTTAAACTTAACGCCCCGTGAAAATTTAGAAATTACCAGTAATAAGAAGAAGAATGTCTTTTCTACTTTACTGGAACGTTCTCATGCTGTTGAAAAGAATAATATTAAAGGATTATTAGAAACCATTGGTTTAACGCCGAAAGCTGATATCAGAGCAGCTTTACTTTCTCACGGAGAAAAGCAACGTTTAGAAATTGGGATGTTAGTAGCACAGTCTCCAGATTTATTACTTGTTGATGAACCCGTTGCTGGTTTAACAGATGAAGAAACCTACAATATTGGCGAACTGCTTTTAGCACTAGCGCAGAGTCATTCAATTTTAGTAATTGAACATGATATGGAATTTGTACGTCAAATTGCCAAGAAAGTGACAGTATTACATGAAGGTTCTGTGCTGTGCGAAGGTAATTTTGAAGAAGTGCAAAATGACTCTCGCGTGATTGAAGTATATCTGGGAAAACAAGAAGAATAAAAAATTTAATCCTATTTTCTATTCGTCTGGTAATTATGGTCGGTTTGCGCTGTTAAACACCTGCTCTACTGTTAGCGCCCAATCAGCAATTACTACTGATTCCATGCAAGTCGCACCTGTAAATACCTTATCCTCATACTGTCCCTCCACCAACTCATAGCGCGTGTCTGTACCATCGTCATAGGTAAGATATTCCTCAAAGGTCAGCATTTTTTGGGTTTTCGTCGTTTGGGTCATTTGCTTTGGCTAGCATCTATTATGAAGTATGAGCTATATATTCCAGTTAGCCAAACAGTCAGTAATTACATATGCAATTTTTATAGTATAATAACATACATTAAAACTGGTTTATGCCGTGTAACCATGCAATATATTCTCTTCGATACATGTATTTGGTTAGATTTTTTAGCTCCAAAACCAGAATCACGTTCTTTATTGAAGAGTATTCTATCTGGCCTTAACCAAAATAAATTAAAAATACTGCTTTCTAATGTGACTGTTGAAGAGTACAGTCGTCATCAAGATACTATTGTAAAAAGCTATAATTGCCCTAGCTTTAGTTGAAATCGTTTATTCTTATGAGCCAACTGCTAACACTGGAATTAAGTGATGATGTCTATGCAGCTTTGCAGCAGCAAGCTGATGCCATCGGGCTTTCGGTAGCAGAATTGATTGTGACATCTCTTGATGGGCAGCATGGTCTTCTGACTGGTACAAAGCTACAACCAGAAGTTCAGCCAGAAGAAGCACGTCAACGGTTACTTAGTTATGCAGGTGCAATTAGCTTGGGTTATGCCACAGGTATAGATAACGAAAGCATTGATGCTGACTTGGCAAAAGCTTACTTCAGCCAGAGGTAGAAACACCTTTGAGATTTTAGATTGTTCAATCCAAAATCCCAAATGGTATTATCTCATTTTCTATGCGGTTTTCTCATTCTTATCTGATGCTTGTTCTGCAATATTTTTTAAGCGGCTCGCTCTCATTTTGCGGATGCGATCGCTATTACGAACACCACCCGCCATTTCATATTCAGCGCTGTCTTTACCGTACTTGATAGCAACCACCATTAACATTTTCTCAGAAAACTGCTTCAAGTTTTTTTCCATCTCTTCAACTTCTGTTAAAGTAGAGTCAACTATAGCCAGAGCGCTATTATGAACATCAATTTTATTACGTAACTGTTCGATTGAATCAATCAGTTTTTCTAAAGTATAATCTTCTTCAAATTTAATGCTTGGAATAATCGATTTCATTCCAGATGCTCTTAATTCAACTTTTTCTAAAACGCAAGTTGACTGAGCTTCTGTACCAGTCTTTATAATTGTGATCGCAATTTGGGCATTTCACAGGTAACAATGTCCATGAGGAATAAAACCGTTTGAATAGAAAGGATAGTTGAAAAATACTGACATCATACTAGAGATTGCTGTGATTTTCGTGTATTGTGCAACTCTAGTATTCCCAAAGTTTTTGAATGTCGCAATATTCAAGCTTTGCCCTTGAATGTGCGTTCTTGGGTTATTTCTTCAGTTACCTCTGTACTTGCTCCTGGTGGAACGCTGTTGATGATTACTCGTGTTCGAGACACAGAAGCTGAACCCTCGGGCCTACCTTGGCTATTATCTAACTCAGAATTAAGTAGGTCAACCTAATTAAACATAAAACGTTTAGCTTGGTACTGACCTTGCAC
>NZ_JAVRCE010000087.1:0-28467 GCF_034530915.1 Nostoc sp. DedQUE09 | reverse complement strand
CTGCTCCCCTGCTCCCCTGCTCCCCTGCTCCCCTGCTCCCCTGCTCCCCTGCTCCTCTGCTCCCCTGCTCCCTCTTGAACGGGTTTGAGCGAGACAGAAATCATACCCTCGAAGGTAAATTTTAAGGAATTGGAGAGCAGGTTTAGCACAATCTTTTCCCACATTTCGCGATCGACGTAAATGGGATCGGGCAGGGGAGGACAATCGATAACTAACTGCAAATTGGCATTCTCAATCGCCGAGCGGAAAACACTTGCCAGTTCAGCCGTGTAGGTGGATAAGTCGGTGGGTTCGTAGTTTGCCTTCAGCCGATCGGCTTCGATGCGGGAGAAGTCGAGCAGGGTATTGACCAGTTTCAGCAAACGCAAGCTATTGCGATGTGCCAGTTCTAGCCGTTCCCGTTGTGAAGAAGTTAGGGGATTTACCGAATCGCTCAAGGCATCTTGCAGGGGAGCGAGTATCAACGTTAGCGGTGTGCGGAATTCATGGCTGACGTTGCTAAAGAAGATAGTTTTGGCGCGATCGAGTTCTGCCAGTGTTTCGGCGCGTTGGCGTTCTTGTTGACGGGCAGCTTGTTCCTGAATCAGGCGAATTTGATCGGCTTCTGCCTGTTTGCGATCGGTAATGTTGTTGAATACGACGACAATGTGGTGTTTATCTTCGTCGATGCGCGACACCAAAATATCGAACCAGCAATCTACACTGTCGATGTAGTGTTCAAACCGGGTCGATTCGCCTGTTTGACCCACCGTGCCAAAGGTTTGCAGCCAGTTCTGATTCAACGCTTGATTCAGTTGAGTGGCGTTTTTACCTGCGACATCGCGCAGTCCGGTCAGGGACTCGAACGCTGGGTTGACCTGCAAAATTTTCCAGTTGATCGCCTTTTCATCGTCGTCATACAGCAGTTCGCAGAGGGCGTAACCTTCGGTGATCGAATTGAACAGCAGCCGATATTTTTCTTCTGATTCGCGCAACCCTACTTCGGCGCGGGCGCGTTCAAGCCGCGTCCAGATGCGGTTGGCGAGTTCGCGGGTTAGTTCGATTTCGTCGTCGCGCCAGTCATGGGGTTCGCTACGATAGATAACGAGCAGGAATTGCCACTCGCCATTGCGTATAAGCGGGATGCTGAGGAAAGAGCCGATATTCAGAGTCGCAAACTGCTCGCCATCGGTCAGGGGATCGTCGAACACATCGCGGATGACGATATCAACTCCTGCCAGACAAAGTTGCATAACTTCGGGTGTTAAAAACTCTTGCATGCGATACGTGCCACGCAGGCTCGGCACGTCGCTGCGATGCCAGTTGTAGTCGATGACTGCAATTCCAGCCGACCCATAAAGTTCGGCAAAGGCGCAGGCTGACAAGTCGAAATGTCTGCCGATTTTTTCGCCCAGCGCATTCATCGTCTCGTCAATGTCCGTCAGACGCGCAAGGTCTTGGCTGACTTCGGCTAAAAAGGCGAGATTTGCATCGTGCTGTTTGCGTTCGTCTTCGACGCCCACGCGTTCGGTAATGTCGGTAAACAGAACCGCTACACAACGGCTTTCGGCTTCACCCAAACGGAAGGCGTAGAGATCAAAGACCCGATCAAGCGTTTCTTCTTTCTCCTCAACGCGCACAGGTTCCCCTGTTTGGGCGACTCGACCATAAATTTTCGCCCAGGCGGGGTTTGGCGTTCCCAAAATCTCGGTGGCTTTGCGTCCAACTGCATTGCTCACTGCCGTTTGTTGCTCAAATGCAGGGTTCACTTCCAAAAAGAGAAAGTCGTTCCATTCGCCGTTGTCGTCTGCCAGAACTTCGACGACTGCGTAGCCCTGATCCATTGATTGAAAGAGCGATCGATATTTTGCTTCCGACTCACGCAGGGCTTCCATCGCGACACGCGCTTCGTGAATATCGGTCGCCGCGCCGTACATCTTGATGACCTTGCCGCTCTCATCCTTGAGCGGAAACGCATTGACAACGAACCAGCGGTACTCTCCATCGTAGCGGCGAATGCGGTGTTCCTGTCGTAGCCGTACGCCCTGTTCGGTCGCTTCTCGGTAACGCTGGGCAGATCCTTCGCGATCGTCTGGATGAATCGTATCTACCCAGCCCCAGCCGATCGCCTGCTCAAAGGTTTGCCCCGTATATTCCAGCCACTGCTGGTTATACCAGTTGGTAAATCCGTTGGGTTCACTATCCCAGAGCAGGTCGGGGACGAGGTTGGTGATAGACTGCATCCGGGCTTCTGATTCACGCAATGCAGCTTCGCCTTGCCGTTGCTCAATCAAATCGGCGGCTTGGCGGGCGAGTAAATCGAGAAACCGCAGTTCGCGATCGCTCGGTCGATGGTGTTTGCACCAGTGGGTCGAAATCATGCCGATCGCTTTACCTGAACGGGTAATTAGCGGTGTGGACTGTGCCGAGAGATACCCCGCCTCACGGTGCAGCCGCATCGAGCCATACGGGTCTTCGCTCTCTGGCACATCGAAATCAACGAAGGTGCGCTTGCCCGTTGTCAATGCAATACCGCAAGGCGTGTTTGAACCCGCATTCACGCGGTAGAAATACTCGGTCATATTCTGCTCTAAGCCCTGTGTGGCAAGCAGCAACAATTCTTGTGTCGCTTCGTCGAGAATTTGTACTGTTCCGGCATCTGCCCGTGTGAGGGCGATCGCAGCAGCTACAATCTCCTGGTAGAGCGTCTGAATGTCGCCTTCGGTTACAAGCCTCGCGCTCAGTTCGTGTAGTAGTTGCGTATCTTTCAGGTCTGACTCGATGGCTGATAAAGCTTGTTTGCGATCGATGGTATCTTTGTCAAGTTCCAGCGCTTCCTGCAATGCTTGTTGTACAGATGGCACTAACCGCCCTAAGCGTTGCTTGAGTACATAATCTGTCGCGCCCTGTTTGATCGCTGCGATCGCTAATTCTTCACCCAAACTGCCAGAGATGAAAATAAACGGTATCTCAGGACGTAGGCGACGGGCGATCGTTAGTGCCGCAATTTCATCAAAATTAGACAAGGCATAGTCTGCCAAAATCAGGTCGATGGCGTTGCTCTCCAGTGCCCTGATAAAATCAGCGCGAGTCTCTACCCGCAGTAATTCACAGTCAATCCCACCCTCTCTCAGCGTGGCTTGCACGACTTCTACATCAGGAAGATTAGCTTCGAGTAAAAGAAATTGAAGTGCTGACATGATTTTCTTCTTGCTGTTTTGGTAGTGCCTTGGGTATGTATAGCGATTCTCGTTGGAGTATCTCAGTTTGCTAAAATCGCCGTCCTATCTCTGATAGTTCTAAATATTTATTCTCTTTTTAACTACTACTTTAATAGTGATTATCAGAAAGATGACTATTGTTCTGTTGCCCAGTACCTTAGACCTCTTGCATAAGTCGAATCGACCCCCCTTAATCCCCCCGATATATTGGGGGGAAACTTGAAATCTTGCTCCCTCCCCTTCACAAGGGGAGGGTTGGGGAGGGGTGATTCAACGATTTTTGCAAGAGGTCTCTTATAAAAAATCAGTCACCTTCTACAAAATCTATATTTTTATTTGGCAACCAATACTTCTCGGGTTTTGGGGAAAAGGGAAAGAAAAAACCTTTAACCCTTACCCTTTACCCTTTACCCAAAACCCGATTCCGAGTTAAAAATGCACAAAGCGAGAAGTATTGATTTGGCAACCCAAGATTATTTAGATATAAAGGTGACACTGTAACTCTGAATGGAATAAATTTAGGAAATCCTTTAATAAAGGGCATTACTAAGGAAAATTTTGCAAAAAAATTGAAAAATTAACAAATAATGCCGATATAGTTTTGAGCGTAGTGAATCGTGACCATTTATTTTCCAAAGGATTGATTGAGAAACAGATGAGTTATTTATATAAGCTGGATTCTCAAGTTAATTTTACATATTTCAAAATCTATCGTTTTCCCAGGAATAAAAATTGAATTGAGGATTGGGGACTCTGAAGTTATGGACTAGGAAACAACCTTGCTCTGGTGGGAGTGTACTTGTTGGGTATAGTAGAATATTGCCGCAGGTAACTGTCCGTCGCCTCTTGACTTCATCTTTGTGGGTGACTTCCTCCTCAGTTGCTACTACACTCAATCAACCGATCATGCAACCACCGATTACAGTTGGCACTGTCTTGCAGAACCGTTACCGCATAATTCAAATTCTCGGACAAGGAGGATTTGGTAGAACCTATCTGGCAGAAGACCAGAGGCGCTTTAACGAACTTTGCGCGATCAAGGAATTGAATTCAACAGCAAGGTCGGCTTTGGATTGGGAGAGGGCACAAGAGCTTTTTCACCGAGAAGCTGCCATTTTATATCAAATCGAACACCCGCAAGTGCCGAAATTCCGGGAAAGATTTGAGCAAGACCAACGCTTATTTTTGGTGGAGGACTACGTTGCAGGTCAGACGTACCGCACTCTGCTGGCTGAACGTCAAGCTGTGGGTAAAACTTTCACAGAGGCTGAAGTATTGCAGCTGATAGAGTTGTTGTTGCCTGTTTTAGAGCATATTCACAGTAGAGGAATTATTCATCGAGATATCTCGCCAGAAAATATTATTTTGCGAGATAGTGATGCTAAACCTGTGTTAATTGACTTTGGGGTGGTGAAGGAACTGGCAACGCGTTTACAATCGCCAGATAGTCCCATACCAGAAACCACCGTGGGAAAATTAGGTTACTCTCCCAGCGAACAAATGCAAACAGGGGGAGCTTATCCTAGTAGTGATTTGTATGCATTAGCGGTGAGCGCGATTGTTTTGCTGACTGGTAAAGAACCAAAGGATCTATTCGATCAAAACCAACTAACTTGGAATTGGCAACGGTGGGTAAAAGTGAACCCGCGATTTGCTGTAGTGTTGAATCGAATGTTGAATCATATACCGAGCGATCGCTATCAAACTGCTGTTAGTGTATCTCAAGCACTACAACCTTTACACGAAGTCAATCTTCCAAATGTGAATGTGTCTAACTTGCAGACAATGGCAGTTAGTCGCCGTCCTGACTTAGTAGCACCAGCAGCTTCGCCCCAGAAACCCGATCCTGTGATTCCACCAAGTTCCACCAGCTCAATCTTGGATAATCCGTTAGCGATCGCCGCAATTGCCATTGGTGTAGTGATCGTAGCAGGATTTGGTTCTTGGGCACTAGTAAGTTCTATCCGCAGTCAGTCAAAAATATCAGATAAGACGCTTCCACAAAATTTCCCTTCACCAGTAATTGCTGGCGGTACTACATTCACACCGACGCCAACACCAACACCGACACCAACACCAACACCAACACCAACACCTACTAACCAACCTGTTATATCTACTAAGCGCCTCAACCTTACAGCATCTAACCCAACCACGGTTGAAGGTACTCTCAAAGCAAATCAAATCATTCAGTACAGCTTTTTTGGGCGAGAAGGTGCTAAATTAAACACGTTTATTGACCCAGGAAGCAGCATTCTGCTGACAGTCTTAAGTCCCAATGGACAACCAATTGATAGTACTGCCCAACAAGTCACATTTTATCAAGGCACATTGTTGGTTACTGGTAGATATACTATTGAGTTAACTCTGCTTTCAGGAGTTGCCGAAAGCAATTACAATCTCAATGTTGCATTAGAAAAACCAGTCAACCCAACACCGACAGAGACACCCTTGCCAATTCCCACAGAAACACCTTTATCAATTCCCACAGAGACACCTTTGCCAATTCTCACAGAGACACCTTTGCCAATTCCCACAGAAACACCTTTGCCAATTCCCACAGAGACACCCTTACCAATTCCGACGATTACTGAAGCGCCAACTTTGCCGCCGGCTGATGAAACCCAACCATTTTCTGGCCAAAGAAATTAATGTTAAACACACTACTAATTACTGGAACTGATACAGAAGCTGGTAAAACTGTTTTAACAACAGCATTAGCAGCTTATTGGCAAAAATATTACCCGCAGCGTCGCTGGGGAATCATGAAACCGATTCAATCGGGCGTTGGCGATCGCGAGTGGTATCAAAAGCTATTCGCGCTAGAACAATCTGCTGAAGAAATTACACCTTTATACTTTCAAGCACCTCTGGCTCCTCCCATAGCAGCAGCACGGGAAAATCGCCGAGTAGATTT
Source organism: Nostoc sp. DedQUE09 (assembly GCF_034530915.1). Lineage (NCBI taxonomy): Bacteria > Bacillati > Cyanobacteriota > Cyanophyceae > Nostocales > Nostocaceae > Nostoc > Nostoc sp. DedQUE09. The sequence goes on along the minus strand of NZ_JAVRCE010000087.1, from coordinate 22,350 downwards.
AGCACTAGTGTGGCAAGCTTTATCTAAATTGCGATCGCAGCGTGATTTTGTACTTGTAGAAGCCTTGGGAGGGTTAGGTTCGCCAATAACTGAGGAATTAACGGTAGCTGATTTAGCGGGGGAATGGCGTTTACCAACGGTATTAGTAGTACCAGTGAGATTGGGTGCGATCGCTCAAGCAGTGGCGAATGTAGCATTAGCTAGACAATTGTGCGTCAATCTCAAAGGCATTGTTCTGAACTGCGTACAACCTCGAACGGATGCAGAAATAGCCGACTGGACACCATATCAATTGATTCAATCACTCACTAACACGCCAGTTTTAGGCTGCTTACCCTATATAGATAACCTGACTGATTTAGATAAACTTGCTCAAATAGCATCAGATTTAGATTGGGAAACACTAACACTTGAGAATGATTTAAATTGACATTGCCGAAGGGGGGCAGGGGGGCAGGGGGGCAGGGGAGCAGGGGAGCAGGGGAGCAGGGGAGCAGGGGGGCAGGGGTGCAGGGGGCAGGGGAAGGGAGTAAAACTTTTTTTATGGCTGATTTTAAGTCTTGCATTTTGTACCTTATCTACTTGAAAACTGCTGTATATCCCACGAACTCAATTAGGATATAGCAACATTTTTGAGGATAGTCATCGGCCCTTGGGTTTTGAGAATCTCCATTTCTGCTGCGTTTCGCACCAGCAGCGCACCAGCGAATCCTAATGAATTCACAGAGATAGATTGGAAATGCTCTTGCGATCGCGGTACGATTAACATCCATTCTCTTGTCGCTAGCAGATTGTAAGCACCAGATTGCTTTGCATCTAAACCTACAGCGTGACGCAAAGTGCGATAAATTTCCAGTGTTGCTTGGGCCCCTGCTAATGGCGATCGCACCCAATTAGAATTTAATGGTGCGAAAGCATGTACAAAAGGAAGTTTTGCTGAAGCTGCGTTCGAGTTTTCAAATTGTGCTGATGTTAGCAAAGCTTCAATTGGTATTTGCAGTCCTGAAGAGGCAAGTGGTAGGGGTACTAATTGTAAATGCTTGTGTCGCTGACTAGCACCTGCGGTTTTGCTACTGTTGTAAAATGCTAAACCATCGAAATCAGCTAAACACGCCCACATAGCCGTAAAATCTTCTAGGGTGAGTAAGCTTTCCTGTTCCTCGAAACTACGAGTGATGATTAGCAGATGATAATCTACAACATTGAATTTATTTAAAATACATACATGGGTATCGGAGATATCCGCCACAAATAAATCCTCTTCGTAGGGCAAAAAAGGATTAAACTCTTCACCAGAAGTAATAGATTGTTTTTCCTGTTTCTTCTTAGCTGCTTTTTTGCGATTCAGGTTAGACACAATCCGTACCAAAAAGCGCACGCCATCCTGTTCAACAAATTCAAATTCTGTCGGAATCGAAAGTAGCGCCCCGCATTGCAAAGCATATTCAGTTCGTTCTTTAACACTTGTGCATAAAGTGCCAGGTTTAAGTAAGATTTTCCCCTGTGCCATTTTTATTCCTTCAGGCATGATCAAGAGTGCTGAGTTCCAAGTGCTGAGTTTTGAGTTTAAAGACCGCCCACAAGGGGACTTGCTCAAACCCAAGTACATAAATACTGAGTAATTCTTAATTTACTCAGCACTCAGCACTTAGCACTCAGCACTAAGTTTGGTAAAGAGTACGCAGCGATGTACGTCTCTACGAATGACTATATTCCAATACGGTGCAATAAAATACCAAAGCTTTCACAACAATGCAATACCTTCGCAACAAAACTGTCACAAATAATATCTACATTAGTAATACATCTAAATATCCTTCCAGACAGCAATGCAAAACGAATCTCGCAACAGAGAACACCCATCAAATAGCATTTTACATAACACTGCTGATGCCAAATACCGTAATCAAGCACCCTGGAAAAAGGCTGCTGCCTCTCTATCGCTGGTGCTGCTGGGATCAGGTATGACATTGGCAGGCGGCTATATGGCTGGACACTCTCGGCAGGTGTCTGAGAGTGCATCTAATTTGGCAGTTAGTCGAGTAAATGCTGCTGCTCCATTGCCAGCCGCTACAGATCCTAACTTTGTGACACAGGTAGTGCAAAGGGTCGGGCCAGCAGTAGTACGGATTAACTCTTCCCGAACCGTCAGAACCCAGATACCAGATGAATTTAACGATCCGTTTTTTCGCCGCTTTTTTGGTTCCCAATTGCCACAATCAGGAGAAAGGGTAGAACGGGGTACTGGTTCAGGTTTTATCATCAGTGCCGATGGTCGGATTCTCACTAACGCCCATGTAGTAGATGGCGCTGATACGGTGACAGTAACACTCAAGGATGGGCGCACCTTGCAAGGTAAGGTGTTAGGAAAAGATGAATTAACCGATGTCGCTGTTATCAAAGTTCAAGCAGAGAATCTACCTTCAGTAGCCTTGGGTAACTCAGATCAACTGCAAGCGGGAGAATGGGCGATCGCGATCGGCAATCCCCTTGGACTAGATAATACAGTAACTACCGGAATCATTAGTGCCACTGGACGCAGTAGCAATCAAATCGGCGCTCCCGATAGGCGAGTAGAGTATATTCAAACCGACGCAGCAATTAACCCTGGTAACTCCGGCGGCCCCCTGCTAAATTCCCGTGGCCAGGTAATTGCCATGAATACAGCCATTATTCAAGGGGCACAAGGATTAGGCTTTGCTATTCCTATCAACACAGCACAACGCATTTCCAGTCAACTAATAGCTACAGGCAAAGTAGAACATCCTTACTTGGGAATTCAGATGGTAGGGTTAACACCTCAACTAAAACAAAATATCAACTCAGATCCCAATAGCGGTTTGAATGTAAATGAAGATAAAGGTGTATTAGTTGTAAAAGTTATACCAAATTCACCAGCTGCTAAAGCAGGGATACGTGCTGGTGATGTGATCCAAACGCTTGCAGGTCAATCAGTCACAGATGCCAGCAGTGTCCAAAGGGCAGTAGAAAATAGCCAAGTCGGAAGCGATTTACGTATGGAATTACGTCGCAATGGGCAGAGTATTAACATCGCTGTGCAACCTGGTGCTTTCCCCACTCAAGTGCAATAAAAGTTTTACTATCAATTGAATGAAAGTGAATTTTCTGGGATGGGTGTTTTACCCGTCCCTTTTTTTATAGTGGCAAAATTGAGTTGCAGTAACCATATTGCAGCCAGGTAAGCACTGCCACAAACTTGGGTGCAAACAAATCATGGTCGCCGCTGGATACCTGCTCGCTATTTATATAGATAAAAAGTCTTACAATTGCAAAAAATACTGCCAGCAATATTGATTGCACATTTCTTTTTCCATAGCTTTAGTTAGTGTTTAAAAACCCCCTTTAGAATATTTCTAAAGGGGCACAATTTCATTTTTACAATCAATAGGTAGGCATAATTAAAAATACAAAAAAATCCTAGTTTGTAGTGAGCGATTTATCGCTTCTTCGGATTTATCAGTACTAAAGTCCTGACTACAAACTTTAATTTATTTATGCCTAGCAATAAGTTGCAACTGAATTTCAAGCTAGAGCCACAGCTGGTTGCTGCCAGCGTCCCACCGCTTTACCAATTACTGCCAATTCTTGCATCAAGTTATCGAAACGATCTGGTGTTAAAGATTGGGGCCCATCGGATAAAGCTTTGGCAGGATTAGGGTGAACCTCTATCATCAGGGAATCTGTGCCAGCTGCGATCGCAGCCATTGCCATTGAAGGCACAAATTCAGACCAACCTACGCCGTGACTGGGGTCAATCATTATTGGCAGGTGAGTCAGTTTTCGCAACACGGGCACTACTGATAAATCCAGTGTATTTCGCGTATACTGACGGTCAAAGGTGCGTATTCCTCTTTCACACAAAATTACATTAGGATTACCAGATGCCAGAATATACTCGGCTGCCATCAACCAATCTTCAATAGTAGCTGCCATTCCCCGCTTCAACAGAACAGGTTTCGGCTGCGCTCCCACTTTTTTGAGCAAGGAGAAATTCTGCATATTTCTTGCCCCCACCTGAATCACGTCAGCAACTTCGGCAATTTTATCCAGGTCTACGGCATCCATCACTTCTGTAATAATACCTAGTCCACTGACTTCCCGCGCCTTCGCTAATAAATCCAAAGCACTCTCGCCGTGTCCTTGGAAGGCATAAGGTGAAGTCCGGGGTTTGTATGCCCCTCCGCGCAAAAATGCGGCTCCAGCAGCCTTGACGCGCCGCGCCGTCTCTACAATCATTTCTTCATTTTCTACGGAGCAGGGGCCAGCAACGACTACCAAAGGCTGATGTTCGCCAAATACCACCGCTCCACTGGGAGTATTAACCACGACATCTGACGCTTCGCCGTGGCGGTACTGACGGCTAGCTCGTTTGTAAGGCTGCTCTACCCGTAACACCTGCTCAATCCAGGGGCTAAGTTCCTGAATTTGTAGTGGGTCTAAGCTGGCGGTTTCACCTACTAGACCAATAACTACTTTGTGTTGACCTACAATTTTTTCTGGAGTTAGCCCCCAGCTACTAAGTTCCTCATCAATGCGGTTTATTTCCGCCTCTGGGGAACCACTTTTCATTACTATAATCATCTGAAAGTTCCTGATTAATTGAGTAAAATTTTCTGTGAATAGGCTAACTTTATTGTTGCCTATTGGCCTAATTACAAATAGTTAAAAATAAAATTTGTTTACAAAATAAACAGATAAAATGTAGCGCTCAGGCAGTATTTTTACCGCTAAATAACTAGATATGGGGTATAAAAAAGTTTGGATAATTTTAATTAGCAATGTTGAAGTGATAAAATTTCAACTTCAACATTCACTTTTTTATTTACCCAATATCACAGTTACTTAATACCTGAGCGCCGTTCATCATAAGTTTTTTTGCCGAGTTTCGCGCCAAGCTGCCACCATTCGTCCCAAATTGGTGTTGAACTCACCCAAACCCAGAAAACTTCCGACTTTTTCTTCATCCCAAGAGGCAGAGAGAACGCCATAAGTTATCCCTAAAACCCCCAAACCAAATAATCCCATGTTCACCAATAACACGGCGATGGGAGGTAGTCGGATATCAGAGTAGGCAGCAAGCAGATAGCTAGCAACCAAAGCGCTAATGCCCAAAGCTGTTGGTACACCAGAGAACCCAGCTACCCGTCGGATCATCCGTTGGCTGACTACTTGGGGAATTGCCATCTCTTGTTTGGTGTAAACCACTTTTTTATCAGCCTTTTTGACAGATTCTTGGGGCTGTGCTGCTGGTTTACTTTGAGCTTTTGCGGGTTTTTGGCGCTTTTTGTTCGGTTCAAAAGGCAAACGACTGCGTTCAGATTCTTCAGCAGACATAAGCGGTAGTCCTATCCACGAATACCGAGACGAGCAATCAAAGCTTGATATTTTTCCCGGCTTTCTTGCGATATATAAGCTAGAAGACGCTTGCGCTGACCGATTAGCTTTAACAGTCCCCGCCGGGAAGAATGGTCTTTTTTATTTGCCTGGAGATGTTCGCTGAGGCGGTTAATGCGCTCAGTTAGCATAGCGACTTGGACATCGGCCGAGCCAGTGTCAGTTTCGTGAACTTGGTAGTTGGAGATTATTTCTTGTTTCCGCAGTTGCGTGAGGGCCATGGTCGATTCGGTTTCTTGTTTTTCTAAAATGTATGCAGCAGTCTCCTATAATATCACAGCCCTCAAGCTGGATGTGGAATGACCCTTAAAGTAATTTTTGTAATTTTTAATACTATTTTCAGAGGCTAGCTCTAAGTATACTTCGTTCCAATTATCTGATATGGATATTGATTGCGATCGTATTGCACCATCAGGCGATCGCACCAAGACGATAGAAGAAAAGTTTCAATGCCTAATAGGGATTTTAGTTGATTGCGATGAATAGAAACAGGCTTACCAGAATCAGTAAATAAGTTTCAATCCCTAATAGGGATTTTAGTTGATTGCGATTTAATAGCTATTAACTTGAAAGCAAAAGAAGCGTTGTTTCAATCCCTAATAGGGATTTTAGTTGATTGCGATCTTTAACTTTTCTGCCTATTGTCCAAACTTCTTCATGTTTCAATCCCTAATAGGGATTTTAGTTGATTGCGATGAAAGCTCCGTTAATGTAGCTTGGGAATTGATTGTTTCAATCCCTAATAGGGATTTTAGTTGATTGCGATTAAGTTGCATAAAAAAACCGCCAAGTACTAGATCCGTTTCAATCCCTAATAGGGATTTTAGTTGATTGCGATAAGTTGCGATCGCGTTTTTCATGTCGTCTTCGCTGTTTCAATCCCTAATAGGGATTTTAGTTGATTGCGATCTGTACCAGTGCCAGCAAGAGGTGCTGAACCATAAGATAAGTTTCAATCCCTAATAGGGATTTTAGTTGATTGCGATGAAAGTAGCCGCTGCTCAACTTCCGCCTTCCACTGTTGTTTCAATCCCTAATAGGGATTTTAGTTGATTGCGATTTTATTCAAGGTTTATCCCAGTTTTGGGATAGTTCATGTTTCAATCCCTAATAGGGATTTTAGTTGATTGCGATGGAGTGATTCAGATAGGGATGGCGATGGTGTTCCCGTTTCAATCCCTAATAGGGATTTTAGTTGATTGCGATTTCACAAACACCCAGGAAAATTAATTACACGCGAGAAGTTTCAATCCCTAATAGGGATTTTAGTTGATTGCGATGTTAGGCATTTAAACAATGAAAGGTAATTTGTTGTTTCAATCCCTAATAGGGATTTTAGTTGATTGCGATTTAAGCTGGAGATGTGCATTATTTACTAATAAATGTTTCAATCCCTAATAGGGATTTTAGTTGATTGCGATCGACACGCCCGATTAAGGGAGTCGTGAGTGCATTGTGTTTCAATCCCTAATAGGGATTTTAGTTGATTGCGATCATGTAAAAACAATTGAGCATATTTAAAGCGGTTTCAATCCCTAATAGGGATTTTAGTTGATTGCGATTGCAGGCGTCTGAAAGCCTTGTGTTATTTGGTTTTCAAGGTTCAATAGCGCGAATGCAAAAATCGTAACATAAGGAGTGGCAATCGTGCTAACTGTAAATAGCTGAAAGTCAGTCTACATAAGGTGCGCGGATGGTTTCAAGATGCTATAGCCATCAAATCCTTGCATATAGGGCAATTCAGGCATTTTTGTGTTCCCCCTTCCCCAACACCTACCCATCCGCGCATTTAGCGAAAAAACTAATCCGATTGGAAAGCTGTTTCTGTTTACTTCATAGATATCTTACTCGATTAGGTTCGCTGACTTTCGGGTGATGCTTACGCCTACGCAATTCCAGCATTTCCATAACTAACCTTATTTGGCAACGTCTTCAAAATCTGTTATTGCATAAGCAAATTCTCTAAAAGCTGTTTTAATCAGAACCTCTTTTGTTCCTCTTTCCAGAGAAGAGTTGCGGATGAGGTCTGTTAATTCTATGAACAACAGAGAAAACATAAAACGATCTTGGCGGTCAACTTGTTTCAAGCAAGACGATATAAACTGATAAAGCTCTGTTTTTCTGGGTTTAGTTTGTTCATCCCATATTTGCAACCCAAGCCGAAAAGTTCTCAAGCGGATTTCATTGGTATTGAAGGACGCGTCTTTGTAGCGGACTGATACGCGTTGGGGTAGTTCCATGAGTTTTAGCTATACATATTCAATGTAAAGTAATTATTCACTTATATTTTGGCTTAACCGGAAAAATCTGATATTTTGCACCAATGGCAATAACCGCCAGATGTTAGAAACGAATGACTGGCGTAGAATATAGAGAATTTTGCAGGGTAGAACTGCTGTACTACCCTACGATCGCCAATTTAGAGGATACCCCAGAAATGGAGTAGCCCTTGACCAGAAAAAGCTTCAATTAAAATTGCAGAGACAAAACCAATCATTGCAAGACGACCATTCCAATTTTCACTCTGAGGAGTGAAGCCAAAACGCACAGCATTAGGATCTTCTGAAACAATAGACGCAGAATTCTTAAAATCTGACATGAGCATAACTCCAAAATTCAAGTGTTGTAGCAGTTATAACTGTCTGTAAAGTAATGTAACAGATGTTTAAAAAAATGCAAGATTGAGTGAATTAGGGCTTACTCACTCTTTACGAATTCTTTGTCTATGAGACGCTGCGTAATGTTGATGATAACAGCGAATTAGTGCGAGAAAATTGGACTATTAGCTTGAGTATAGATAATAATTTTGGCAATTTTTGATAGTTAAAGCGCTTTCCAAATCCATAAACTTTTCTCCTAAAAGGTTACGCTGTACACATAAGTTATCCGATTATCCAAAAGTCCTCCAAAACCTCACCCTGTCCTATCCTTAGTCAGGATAGGACAGGGTGAGGCTCAGGGGCTATCGTACAAGACTAACCGTAAATTACCTTGACAAAGGCTTGTGTGTACATCGTAAGTAAACTTTTTGGTAGAGTTATTAAAGTTACGCCGGATAAATCCGTAATCTTCTATTTGGTTCTTCGCCAAAACTATGCGACTTGAGGCGATAATGTTCTACCAACTCATGTTGCATTTTGCGGACTTGGGGAGAACGCGGCAATAACTCGACTGGCTGTCCTTTAGGAATCACAATTTGCTCAACGGCAAGTCTAGCTTCTTCTAAGGCATCCATCTCATCATCGCTACCATTGTGCAAAAACAATTGTAGTTCTCTATCATCCGCCATCTCTGGATCGTCGATATTCAGCAACCGGCGCAAACCACGGGTAATTTGGGGAATGGTGCTGGACTTAATTACGTGGATGGGTACATGACGGGCTTTGGCCATTTGGCGCAATTTAGCGTGGTTTTTGACGTGCGATCGCAGTGCTAAAATTGCATCAGCACTATCTATATCTTTTGTCAATACTACGGGCAAAGTTAGCACGCTAATCACCTGTTCCAGTTGGTGACGGCTAACGCCATAGGGGTAAACGTGCAATGGCAAATCTTCACCATTGGGCCCTGGCACTCTTGTAGCAACATCAAAATCAATGTTTTCAGAATAATTGAAAGATTCATCCAGCAAACGGTCAAACTCACTGCGCCCAGTTACCCGCTCTACAGGTAATTGGGGTAGTGCAACCATTTGTCCAGATGAACGCCAGCCATTAGACGGTCGCGCCGGTGGGAAAGAATCCTCTACTGTTCCTAGCTGTCCACCACGACCGTTGACAACAGCTAACTGACGTGTAACCGCAATTTTGCCGTGGTCATCAACGGTTCTCGTTTGTGGAGTAGGTTGACGCCCCCGCAAGAGATTATCTACGGTGTCAGCAACACTTTCGTGTACTGTCCAGCGTTGGCGTTCTAACATTTCTACCGCAATCTCAAAGGTAGGCGGGGCTTTCCGCTCCAAAACAGTCTTTTGAGAGCCTCGCCGTCTGGCTTCATCGTCTCCCAATGTCACAGCTTGGATACCCCCAACTAAATCAGCCAGGGTGGGGTTTTTGATCAGGTTTTCGATCTGATTTCCGTGGGCAGTACCTACCAACTGTACGCCCCGTTCTGCAATGGTACGAGCCGCTAAAGCTTCCAGTTCCGTACCAATTTCATCAATGACAATGACTTCTGGCATGTGGTTTTCCACTGCCTCAATCATCACCTGATGCTGTTCGTTTGGATGAGCCACTTGCATCCGTCGAGCGCGACCAATAGCGGGGTGAGCAACATCACCATCCCCAGCGATTTCATTGGAGGTGTCAATAATCACCACTCGCTTATGCAGATCGTCCGCTAAAACACGGGCTATTTCCCGTAAGGCGGTAGTTTTGCCCACGCCTGGACGCCCCAGCATGAGAATCGATTTACCAGTTTCTACCAAATCGCGGATCATGCCAATGGTTCCGAATACCGCCCGACCAACGCGACAGGTCAAGCCAATAATCTTACCAGTGCGGTTGCGAATGGCGCTGATCCGATGCAAAGTTTGCTCAATTCCTGCCCGATTATCTCCGCCAAAGATTCCGACTCGTTGAATGCAATCATCTATTTGTTCTTGAGTAACGGGTACTTCGCTCAAATACTCAGCTTGATTAGGAAAGCGAGCCTCTGGGCGACGACCCAAATCCAAGACCACTTCTACTAAACTATCTCGTTTGGGATGACTCTCTAGTACTTGTTGCAGGTCTTGGGGCAAAATGTCTAATAACTTTTGGAGATCGTCTGTAATCGTCATGCTTTCTATGGTGACGTTTTTAGAGATAGCGAGGACATTTGCGTGCAGGAGAACCCGCTCTGGGAATTTTCCGAACGAGCGATTAACGCTCCTGCTGTGACTTGATCTGGGAAACGAGAGAATGGGCAAGTTCTACAGCTTGCCAAAGCAATACTTCATCTTCTTCTAGGCGAACAGTCGCCTTCATATTGGTGTTACTTACCTCCTTATTCTCTAACTGTTCGAGAATTGGTGACAGCAGTACGCGGGCGTAGCTACCGTAGGCGACCCCGGCGATGTGGGAGTGCTGAGTGCTGGGTGCTGAGTGCTGAGTAATACAGTCTTTATCAGCACTCATAACTCGGAACTCAGCACTGTTTAACAGTTCCATTGCCTTTAACTTAGCAATGGTATACTTATTTGTGCCGCCTGCTAACTGCACATATCCCGGTAACTTAGCTGCCAAAACTTTTTGCCCTAATTTCACCGCAGCTATTGTGGTGCCATCGCCAATATCACCACTCATCGGACGGCCGTCGGTTTGCCAAATTAAAGCACTCTTGAGTGGGGCAATCAGGTCATATATTGCTCTTAAGTAGTCAGTCATCCCCTCGCCATCGGGACAGCTGATAGCTAGTACTTTTAATTCATCGCCCCACGGTGAAATTGCCTGCCATAATTGCTCAAATTCTGCCAAACGCCCGACTTTCGTATGGATTTCTACGGCATCTACTCCCGTTGACATTACCAATGGCGCGATCGCTCCCGGCGTTGACATATATGAACTTGTATTAATTATATCGTATGGACAAACTGGTATACAACGACCGCAGCCATAGCACTTTTGCGATATTACTCCCGAAAAGTCTTCTTTTGGATTGTCAAACACAATCGCTTGTGCCGGACAAATCCGTTCACAGGGTCTAGGGCAGTCTGTAGGACACTCATGAGGATTAAATTCTGCTTTGCGAAAATGGGGGTCTTCTCCATCGTTTAGGCTGACCATCAAAAAGGGTAAATTGCCTTTGTAGTCAAAGCCTCGCTTTTGGGCATCCTTAGCCAGAGATTTGGCTGCTTGTAGCCCTGACTGCGCTGCTGCAATTACTGCTGGATCAGCTGCAACATCTATGCAGTCAGCGCCCGCCAAAGTATAGGCTAACGTTAAACTTCTGACTGCCGGCAAATGCTGGAAACTGGCTCCGCAGATCAGCTTGAACCAGTCACCTTGTTTGAGAGATTGTAAAGGTACGAACAGATCAGTCACTATTCTATTATGCGTTTATGCGACTAAAAATAGTAGTCTGCGATCGAGAAAAAGTCCGAATTTGCTGATTTAGGGTTTATCGAATTGGGCATACAAGCTTGTCATCGAATTTTTGAGTCGTTCTACCGGATTCTTGAAAGCGATGCCTACGGCAACCCGAAACGGGAACGCTGGCAACAGAGCAGCACAGGATTAGGTTTAACATTGGTTAAGAAGTTAGTAGAATATGTCCAAGGCAGAATTGAAGTTACCAGCTCTTAGGGCTGGACAAAATTTACAGTTCAGCGGCCTTTGAATTTGTGATGGTATTTGTCCTTTGTCATTTGTCATTAAGCGTTGGTTATTAATTCTTCTCCTCTTGTCTTTCTCACTCACCGAAAGAGTTCAAACTACGCCAAAATTTAAATAAACGCGATCGCATCTTACCGACAATGCAGATTACCCAAAGTCTTCATACCGCGATTCTTGTGACTGACTTAGAACGCTCGGAACATTTTTATGGCAAAGTATTGGGATTATCCAAAATAGATCGTTCTCTAAACTACCCTGGTGCATGGTATCAAGTCGGTGACTATCAAATTCACCTAATAGTTGCAACCACTGTCCCCACGGAAAACCCAAACGAAAAATGGGGACGTAATCCCCACGTTGCCTTCACAGTCGCTGACTTAGACGCCGCCAAACAGGAATTTCTCAATCATAATTATCCCATTCAAGCCAGCGCCTCCGGTCGCCCTGCCCTCTTCACTCAAGATCCTGATGGGAATATTATCGAGTTGAGTCAGCAATGAGGGGGAGCAGGAGAGCAGAAAAGAAGCAGCAGTAAGTCTTTCCCCTCTGCTCCTCTGCTCCTCTGCCCCCTGCCTCTTCTATTCTGGTAATTTATATTGCCCAACAATACGCTTGGCAAACTCTGGAACATGTGCGTCTAATTTCTCTGGATGATTACGCTTCACATATAAATAATTCCGAGTAAAGTGAGAATCAATGGAAAATCGCGCATATTCTAGACCTTTGGGGCCGATTTTTTCGATTACCACACCCATCAGTTTTGCTGCCCACATCGGTAGAGTAACGCCTTTATCGTAAGCGGGAATGCTTTGTTGTACAGCTTCTTTCCGGTTGCCTTTAGACGTTACTGGTTGGGTATCTAACTGGTCTTTCACTAAATCCAGCATTTCCTTACCAGTGTCATTTCTAACTACAATCCATTGCCAACCGAAGGGTGCGCCCATGTAACCAACAACTAAGTCGGCTAGGGAGTTGACGTAATCAAAGCAACTCATACAGGATGGGGCAAAGACATCTTTGAGTTTGTTGGTCTTCAAGCCAAAGAAAGGCACTGTTTCTGATGAGCCATCTTCATGTTTGAAGTGAACCCGGAAGTCTTGCATGAATTCGTAATGCACAACTGTGTCAGGCGAGCGGCTGGTGGTTTCTAAGAATTTTTGCAGTCCGGCGCGGTTAACATTATCTACGCAGGGCGTACCTAAAATATACAGCTTTTCTAAACCAAGTTGTTTTTCTACGGCTCGTAATGCCTGAATTTGGCAACCAACACCAATTACCAACAGTCGCTTCATTCCCGATTTTTCCACCTGTTCTAATATGGAAAGGTTCGGAGAAAGTGTTGGTTTATTGACCCGTGCTGCTAGTATTTCTTCTGGGGTACGGGCGATGACAGGCATGGGTTGAAAGCGGTCTTCTTTAGTGTTTTGCACGCAGACTACACCTTCAACTAAGCCGCGATTCAGCATTTCAATGGCAATGCTGCTCACAATACCCGTCCATTGTGCGCCTTCGATGGGCTGCTGTTTCTTCGCCGCTATCATGTCTTGATGAACGCCAAAGTAGAGTTCATCGGGGTTTTCAAGATGGCGCGATCGCGTGTGTGTTTCTTCTTCAAGTTCGCCTATTTGCTGATTAATAAAAGCGCAAGCTTCCTTGACATAGTGAATATAATATGTATCGCATAGTCCGCACTCGCTACAGAGTTCTTTGGCTGGGCGGCGGCTAGTAGGTTTTAAGGCTCTGGCTTTTTTGTGAGGAGAAACTGAGGTCATATAAACTTTTTGTTTTATCCAGGAATCGCTTTTATTACAATACCTTCACTCGCTATGAACTTGACGATAGAGGATGAACAAGACATTGTAATGTTTTGAAACGCAGAGGGACGCAAAGTAAACGCAAAGTAACGCAGAGTTTTTACCTAATTTATTTTGCTACGAATTAATTAAATATTGTACTGAGGCTTTGATGAGGAACTATAGAAATACAATCGCACTCAGCGATGAGTAGAAGAAATAGAATTTGATTTTTGATACACAGATAAAAGCAGACATTCCCAAACTAGCCGTGGTTGAGCGTAAGAAAGCAAGTGTTTTCGAGATTGTTCGAGCTGGTTAATGATACTAGGTTGATGCCACTGCTGCCAGTAAAATTGCTGAAGATAATCAACCAACCACAGTTGTGCTTCTGTATCTAAATCCTTATCAATTTTTTTGGCTAACTCTAAGGCATTACGGTAAGATTTAGGCGCTTTTTTCAAGTCTTCGAGTAACTCATCAGGAATAGCTTGTAATTGCTCATAAGATGCGATCGCACTTCCAGCACTACCAGCTGCTATGCTCAATACTGCCTGATTTGACAAAATTTCCTGATGACCTGTTTGTGTGAGTACAACAGCCAAGGACTGTGTATCTAAGCGATAAAAAGGAATGCGTTGGCAGCGTGATACCAAAGTCGGCAACACAGACTCAGGTGTAGGTGCAATTAAAATTAATGTCGCTTGTCCCGGTTCTTCCAAAGTTTTAAGTAAAGCATTGGCTGCGGCTTCTGCCATTGTTTGAGCTTCTTCTAGCACTACCACATTTCTCGGTGCTTCCAAAGGCGGACGACCTAAAAACTCGGTAATTTCCCGAATTTGCTCTAGTCTAATTACAGGCGGTGCTTTACGCTTTAGTCCTTTTTCAGCTGCTTCTGCTGCTGTTAATCGTTGTCCCTGGTATTGGTACGTTGGTTGCACCCACAATAAAGCTGGGTGGTTCCCTTGACGCAAACGGTTTTGTAAAGATGCAGTAACTCCCATGTCACTAGAAAATAGCAATTCCACAAAACACCTGGCTGCTAAACTCCTGCCTACACCATCTGGCCCCACAAATAAGTAAGCTGGAGGAACCCGGTTTTGTCTGACAGCCTGAGTAAGTAATTCTATAGCTTGCTGTTGTCCGATAACTGGTGCAAATGGATCATTGGTCATTAGTTAGGAGTTAAGAATAAGGAGTTATTATTTTCCATTTGCCTCCCTATGCTGAGAGGATTCTTACTTTTGTACTCAGCACTGTTTGGGTAAATTAGCGATCGCCTAAAAATATCTTACCTTTAGGGACTTCCAGTTAAAAAAGCGGCGTTGCTGAATCAAGGGATGATTTTTGTAGAATGGGCGTCTCGCCATTGGTGTCAAATTAACGTGAAAGCCAGCCTAGAACCAGCTTTTAAATATTGTCTCCTTGTCTCGTTTCCAGCCTCTGGGCTGGAAACGAGATTTGAAAAGGCTTTTAGCTTAAGTTGACACCAGTGATCTGTGCGTCCCTACTACAAATAATTTGGGATATTAAACCTTAGCTGTGAGAAATCTGGATATATCCGCATGTGCCAAAATAGCACCAGGTTCACGCTGGAGAGCGTTGTAGTACTTTCTCTCAAAGGTATTACCAGTCTCTAGCGGTACAATGAGTGTACGGACATCAGCAATCAATTTTTGGAAATCGTCCAGCAATATCGGTTCATCTGCTTGGAGCATTTCATCAACTTGCACAACCATCTCAGAAATGCGATGTAGCCAAGCAAATTGTTCGTGAGCAATGACTAGTTGAAGAAGTTCTGCACTTGATACTCGTCCACTAATCTGTTCGTAGGCAATACGTTCTGTCTCCAGCAACATCTTATGAAGGTGGAGTAATTTGTTTCGTAAATCACGCAGATATTGATGCTGACGTATTCTTTGGGTAAGTGTGTTAGAAGTCAATGTTACTTATCCTCTCGTTACAATAGTCTTCAATGGCTTAAATAATTTCATTAGGATTGGGGTGACAGGTAACAGGTGATAGGAATCTGTACGCTGTTACCTTTAACCTATTCCCTTCTTCTTCCCCATGACCTTGTGAATGGAGTTGTTTATCTATTTGGTTTCCTTGCTAAGAAGCACTATAATAAGTATATCTTTTATAAACGTCATATCTTATATTTGATTAATCATATATTAACATAAAATTATAAGAACTACATAGTGTAGAACCGAGCGAGAAAATATCAATTATGGGAAAACCATCTTCATGTCGCTAGCAAATGTAATTTTAGGTCTTCTTCAGCAGCAAGAAATGACGGGCTACGACCTCAAAACGAGCTGCTTTGATCAATGCATCGCCCATCTATGGCCAGCAGATCAGGCACAAATTTACAGAACTCTCGATAAGCTAGTTGAGCAAGGCTGGATTACCTGTAACATTGAGATTCAACACGATCGCCCCAACCGCAAAGTCTACAGTGTGACGGAGCCAGGGAAAGCCGAATTCAGGCGATGGCTAGGGATTCATCAGCCCTTACCGACTATCAGAGAACCTTTACTCGTCCAATTGCATTTTGCAGATCAGTTGTCCAATGAAACCATCATTCACCTACTGGAGCAACAATTGGTGGCTCGAAGCAAAAAGCTGGCTGAATGTGAAAGCATCGATTTGCCATCGCTGGGTGATGAATCTGCCAACCGCAAGCAGGTAATGCAAAGGCTGGTGCTGGAGTTGGTAATCCGAAGAGAAGAGACTTATATTAATTGGTTGAAGACAGCGATTGATGTTATCAGTCGCCAAGAGCCATATCCATTTACCAAGAAAGAATTCAGGAGTCAGGAAGTCACTGAGCGACTTGCCTTGAGCGAAGTCGAAAGGAGTCGAAGTGAGCCAGAACTCAGAATTGAATTTTGAACAAAAGAGCAGATGAATCGTGGATTATTTGTAGGTTTAGCAACTTTAGATTTGATTTATCTTGCTGACTCTGCCCCTAAGAATAATCAGAAAATTGTCGCTACTGACCATACTCTAGCGGCAGGGGGACCAGCAACAAATGCGGCTGTAACTTTTAATTATTTAGGAAATCAGGCTACTGTCTTAGGTGTAGTAGGTTCTCACCCAATGACGCAGCTAATTCGAGATGACTTGGCAAATTACAAAGTTGCGATCGCAGACCTTAAGCCTAGCACTGATTTAGTACCGCCTGTATCTTCGATTATTGTTACTCAAGTCACAGGTGAACGCGCTGTGGTTTCGATCAATGCTGTAAAAACTCAAGCTAGCAGCGCATCTATCCCGCCAGATATTTTGCAGAATGTCGATATCGTACTGATTGATGGACATCAGATGGTGGTTGGTGATTCCATAGCCCAAATGGCTAAGACCAATAATATCCCAGTGGTAATTGATGGTGGTAGTTGGAAGCGTGGATTTGAGCAAATTCTACCGTTTGTGGATTATGCTATCTGTTCAGCTAATTTTTATCCCCCCAACTGCCAGACTGGAGAAGATGTATTTAGCTATCTCAGTGGATTTCATATTCCTCACATCGCCATTACCCACGGACAAGAACCAATTGAATACTTGAGTGGCACTAAAACTGGTATCGTAGATGTGCCGCAGATTCAAGCAGTTGATACATTAGGGGCTGGAGATATTTTTCACGGTGCTTTCTGTCATTACATTTTAAGGGAAAGCTTTACTGATGCACTAACACTGGCAGCTAATATTGCTGCTGATTCCTGTAAACTTTTTGGTACTCGGCGCTGGATGGATTTAAGATAATTCGTAATACTTCGGCTACGCTCAGTACAAGTTCGTAATTAGTTAAACTAAGTATCGCTGTGCCGTCCCTAATCACGTTATGCATATTTTTAGATAGGCCAAATTAATGAAAGATTTACAAGAAATATTAGCGATCGCTCGTGAGATAGGTTGGGGCGCAGCAGATATACTGCGATCGTATTACGACGGCACAGCAAAAGACCCTAACTTAGAAATTCAATATAAGCAGAATGAGCCTGTCACTGTTGCTGATGTAGCTGTGAGTCAATACATTTTGCAGAGGCTACAAGCAACTTTGGGTAACGAAGATTTTGCTTACATCAGCGAAGAAACTTATCAATCGTCAAGTAGTGGTAGACAGGCTTCTGCCTCTTGGGTATGGATAATTGACCCCTTGGATGGCACGCGAGATTTTATCGAAAAAACTGGCGATTATGCAGTTCACATTGCTTTAGTCAAAGAAACACGCCCAGTGTTGGCAGTGGTGGCAGTACCAGAGGCTCAAAAGTTATATTACGCTACCAAAGGCGGGGGTACATTTGTAGAAACTTGTGACGGATCTGTTCCTTTACAAGTGTCGTCAGGTAAACGAATTGAAGATTTAACCTTAGTCGTTAGTCGCTCTCACCGCAACCAACGCTTAGATTATTTACTACAAAACTTACCCTGTCAAAATCAGAAATCTGTGGGTAGTGTAGGCTGCAAAATCGCCACCATTGTCGAGCAACAGGCAGATATCTACATTTCCCTTTCCGGCAAGTCTGCGCCCAAAGATTGGGATATAGCAGCCCCAGAGCTTATTTTAACAGAAGCTGGTGGCAAATTTACTCATTTCGATGGCACGCCGTTGCAGTATAACACTGGTGATATCAATCAATGGGGAGGTTTGCTAGCTAGTAATGCTGAATATCACGAAGTATTGTGTAACAAAGCAGAAGGGATTTTAGCGCAGTTTGACCATAGCTAATAATGCATTTGAGAATGAATGTTTTTGAAATTTCTTTTAAGATAGTTAATCATGGTATGATTAGCACTACCACCAATAATAATCTTTACTCTTTAGTCCACAGCTGAATTTTCAAAACACTAAATACCTGGGCGATCGCGAGTTAATTACGATTTCCTATTAAAAGTGTAACTTTTATAGTACAAGCAACAAAAGCCAGTCTTTAGAAAGTCTGCAAACCGTCCTTAAAGGTTTGATTTGTGAATAAAATTCACTACCAGACAATATTCAAAGGCTGAATGCTGTGCTACACTCATGGACATAAAGATTATTTTCGGTTGAGTAACTCGTTTTGATTTCTAAAAACCGTCTCTCCGAATTTAACTCTCTACACTCCCTGAATTCGGAGATTTCTATGTCAATTTACGTCGGAAACCTGTCCTATCAGGTTACAGAAGAGGACCTAAAGCAGGCTTTTGCAGAATACGGAACAGTAAATCGTGTTCAACTACCCACAGATCGG
The DNA here is from genome assembly GCF_034530915.1 of Nostoc sp. DedQUE09. Taxonomy (NCBI): domain Bacteria; kingdom Bacillati; phylum Cyanobacteriota; class Cyanophyceae; order Nostocales; family Nostocaceae; genus Nostoc; species Nostoc sp. DedQUE09. The sequence goes on along the minus strand of NZ_JAVRCE010000087.1, from coordinate 3,591 downwards.
GAAACAGGACGGCCTCGTGGGTTCGCTTTTGTGGAAATGGAATCAGACACACAAGAACAAGCTGCCATTGATGCACTTGATGGTGCTGAATGGATGGGACGTGATTTGAAAGTGAACAAAGCTAAACCTCGTGAGGAAAGAAGTAACTCCTCTCGTGGTAGCTGGGGTGGCGGTAATAATGCCCGCCGCAACAATAATCGCTACTAAGTAGATTCCTGAAAATTTCACATTTAGAGTCTCCAGCAGATAAAGCCAAAGGCTCCATTCTGCTGGAATATTTTATTTGGTATCTAGTCTTGAACTATTCATCCAGATTAAGGAGGAATGAGAATGACACAAGTAGTTTTGGGAGAGAATGAAGGTATCGAATCAGCTTTGAGAAGATTTAAACGGGAAGTTTCTAAAGCAGGAATTTTCCAAGATATGAGAAAAAAGCGTCACTTTGAGACGCCGATAGAAAAAGAGAAGCGTAAAGCAATTGCTAGGCACAAACAACGTCGTCAACAACGTTCTCGCTTCAATTAAAAGTCCCAGCAAATTTGCCCTTCGATTTGACATCTAGCCAGCATCTCTTCATTGTTACCATACCTCCGGCAAGCCACAAGTAATTAGGCACACATCAATTAATAAACAAGCTGTTCGTAGTAGGGCTGTACCGTTTTTTAGCGCTACTAAGTGTATATATTTCAATTGCGTGAACTAAGTAGGCATAATTCAACATACAATAAAATCCTAGTTTGTAGTGAGCGATTCATCGCTCATAGCAAGGTGTATTAGGACTAAAGTCCTTACTACAAACTTTAATTTATTTATACATAGCTACTTAGAGCATTTCGTAGAGACGCACAGCTAGCTATGCGCTCCTAATTTATACCTGATTCTACAAAGAAGCGCTATAGTTTGTTGAGTTCCATTTGCGGAACTTGCAGCAATATAAATGTATTCTTCCTCTGTATCCGTAAAGTATTGTAAATATCGTTAGTCTGCAATCCCTGGCTCTGGATTTTGAAAAAATGTTACGACTTTATCATTTATTACTAGGCTCTATTTTGCTGGTATTAATACCAGTAGGAGCCAAATTTGTTCTACCCCAATTTTCTCCACCCAAAGTAGAAAAACCTCCTACCGTTGCGAAACTTCCCAACTCTAATCAGGAAAATATCTGGCAGAAAATCCTGGGAAGTACTGCTGCTCCAACTAACTGGCAAATTTATCCCTGTGAAGGAAATGCACCCCTGTTGTGTGTCTCCTCCAAAGGAAAACGTTTGGGTACAGTTGAGATTAACATTTACCCACTAGCAAACAATGAGGATTTCCGAAAGAAACTCTTAGCAGCAGGTATTCCAACTGCTTCTTTAGTAGACTACCAAAGTCCCAAGTACCAAACCCAGTTATTACCAGTACTTAAAACTTGGGTTGTAGACCACTACGCTGCGTTAGCCAAAGATCGCCAGGGTGAATATGGAAAAGAGATTATTTTCTCAGCCTACCCACCGCAACCAGTACCCATTGGTAAGCTTCAGGGAATCCGTTATGGGTTCGCCGGACTTAAGCGACAAGGTGGAGTACAAGAGCAACATATCGGTCATGTTGCCTTTGATGGTACTAAACTTTACGTAATGACTACTGCATTTGACACAGGTACGCAAACAGGTAAGTTTGATAAACTAGAGAACTTGGCTATTTTTCAACCTTACTTATATGCGATCGCAGCAGAATTGCATTTACCCCAATAGGAATTGGAGATTGGGAAGTCTTCCCAGTCCCCACTTCCCATCAACCTAAATCTCAGCCACCGCGCGTTCAATCAAGCGATGTGCTAAAGTTTGCGTGCCAGTGTGCTCATAATAATTTGTTGCTACATCCAGGAATGCTGCGAGGTAGTCCAACTTGTCATCAGCAATATCGGTAAAACTTTGCAAGTTGTGGACAACCTTTTGCGGCGTTAAATTATTGGCACTAACTAACCCACTCATCCAACCTTTAACTGAGTCAAAGCTTTCGCCGATAAAGTTGAGTTTACTACCAGCATTGTTACCTGGAATCACATCTTTGATGTTTTGGAAAGTCGAGTTTTGTTCTAACTCCTGTGGATTTGTTTGATTTAGCCCAGATATCGCTTTGCTGATAAAATCTGGGCCCAAAGGTATCAAACCATCAACGCAAACTAATGCCACCATACGGATCAGCGACTCTCCACTATACTCACCTAAAGAGGCGACAAAATCCCCAATACTATCTCCCGGAATCCCATTAATTTGACAAAAGGCTACCAACTCAGCCACTAATTTTAATGTCAAATCAATGGTTTGGGCTTTATCTGGCTTGGGAGTGACAGAGTTTAAAAAACCCAACAAAGGAATTTTTTCGCCGACTTTGTTAGCTAAGGCTGCTGCACCAAGCGCTTTATCTGTAGCATCAACGGTTTGATATAACCACAAGGCTGTTTGGTATCCTTGGGATTTATCGTTGAATAGATAAATCGCTCTTTCGCCAATTTGCTGAATTAAATCTTCGTCGTCTTCCCCTGTGACAGTCTTAATGGTGTTGACAAAGCCAACGGTATTTTGCCACTCTCCAGGAGCAACAAAATCGAGGGATTTCAACATAGAAACAGTCAAGCCGCCAGTTGGCAATTGATCGACCAACTCAACAATCGATTTGCTCACAAAAATCTCCTATTTAGGTTTTATTATCTGAATGTTAGTAGTGCAAATCATTTCAGTCTAGCTAGACCATTAAGATTAAACTTCTCTAGCCAATCTTCGCGATCGCTAGCTTTAAATGACTGATCGCGAGAAAGTGCTTTTACTTGGTACTTACCTACCAAAATTGCAGTTTGCGTCTTACCAACTTCCACTGCTGGATAACCGCCAATTTTTTTAGTACTCTTCGAGAACTTTGCTGCTGCATCAGGTGTACTGGTGGTATCAGAAATAGACAGCAATGCAACTTCTTTACCGCCTTTTTTCAACTTCAAATTGGCAAAGCCTTTTTTCTCTTGGGTATATACGCCCTGGTAGCCATCACTAGCTTTTGGAAAAAATTTATTAAATTCGCTACCCTGAGTTGCAGTTTTAGCCACTGCAAGACCCTTTCTCTGTTGAGTGCTTTCTTTTTGCGCTTGGTCAAAACGTCCAGGTGTTTTTGGACTACAGGCTGTTGTCAGTAGTACCACTGACAGCAACAAAGCAGCTACTACTCTATGTCCACGGTGTAAAATCATTCTTGGCTTTTCCTTATAGTTGAGCTTTGAGGCAATTATCTGCGCTGCTAGCAATTATTACCCGTAAAATTTACTTTTTGATAATTATTGCCTAAGTTCTCAACTATAGCGGTGTAGTTTTGATGTAACACCCATCATTTTGCACTTCAAAAAAATTCCAGTGCCATACTCAACGTAGTAATTAAGCCAATGCAAAAACGCCCCCCCTTTCGGGAGAGCGTCTTTTACTTATAAATCAGCGTGAAGAACGTATCTCAGATTATGATTAACCGTTGATAGCAGGAGCGGAAAGAGCAACAGGAGCAGAATTGCCAGCAGCCAAATCGAGAGGGAAGTTGTGAGCGTTACGCTCGTGCATTACTTCC
>NZ_JAVRCE010000086.1:0-28641 GCF_034530915.1 Nostoc sp. DedQUE09 | reverse complement strand
ATTCATTAATGAGGCTCGGAACTCCATTAATGAGCCTTTGATATTCATTAATGAGATTTATACCATTTCTTTGTGAGGCTGCGCCAAACCCTTTTCTTTCTTATACGTAAATATGGTTTAACGCATCTTCATACAAAAGATGTTTAATTATTCAAAAGATATAGAAAACATTAGACTGCTTTTATTCATTAAGAAAAGGTATCTATGCTTGGACACGACATTATTGTTATTGGCACTTCGGCAGGCGGACTCAAAGCACTGGGCGTAATCTTGGGTGCTGTGCCTGCTGAGATTGATGCTGTCTTCTTCATTGTTCAGCACCTCCCAGCAGATCAGCCCAGCATTCTCCCCCAAATTCTTACAGATGTAGGCTCTCTCCCAGCATCTCACCCGGTAGATGGAGAGTTAATTCAAAGCGGGCGAATCTATGTTGCACCCCCCGATTATCACCTGTTGGTCAACCAAGGCTTGATGCGTGTCGTGCGTGGGCCTCAAGAAAACCGCTTTCGCCCCGCGATCGATGCGTTATTTCGTTCAGCCGCCCGCGCTTATGGTACAAGGGTAGTAGGTGTGATACTCACCGGCTATCTCGATGATGGCACGGTGGGGTTACAGGCAATCAAGAAACGGGGCGGAGTGGCGATCGTTCAAGACCCGAAGGAAGCAGAATACCCCAGCATGGCAAAGAGCGCCTTGCGGTATGTGAAGGTCGATTACTGCTTGCCGCTTGTAGAAATCCCAGACTTGCTAGTGCGGTTGTCAAAAGAACCCGCCGCCAAGGAGGAGGCATACCCCATGACCGAAGAGATCGAAATTGAATCCAAGATTGCACAACAGCAGATGAATACCCAAGAGTTTTTGGAGAGTGTAGAAGCGATCGGGACTCTAACGACTTACACCTGCCCTGAATGCAAGGGCAGCCTCTGGCAAATTGGCAAAGGAGAGCCGCTACGGTTTCGCTGTCACACGGGGCATTCCTTTACGGCTAATGCGTTCCTGGCAGAGCAAACTCAGAATCTTGAAAATGCGCTGTGGTCGGCTGTGCGGACAATGGAGGAAAAAATTACATTCTCCCGTCAAATGGCAGAACGGATGAGAAACTACAATTTAACTAGTGCTGTAACAAAATATGAAGATCATGCAATGAATTTGGATAGAGAAGTGTCCTTAATTCGAGATATCATTCTCAACGGTTTTGCCACGAAACGATCCATTGCTGCAATAGAGGAAGATCAGCCGGAGTAGCTGTAGGCTTGTCACAAATCTTCCTTACAAACAAATGCTTGAGTGTTTGTATTTAGGGGCTGACAACAAAGCAAAAGTCACGCCTCCGGCTGCCTTGATTGCTTTCAGCCCCAGTGAACCGTCTCCATACTTTTGGGCTGAAAACGGTCAAATATATTGCTGATATTATAGCGATCGCTGTCTTGTTGTTACACGCACTTAGCCATTTAGCGTTTAAGCGCTGGTTGGAAAAACCAATTAATGAGGGATTAAATAGAAGATTAATTATAAATTAGTACATTTGAAAAAATCAGTGAAAGCTTGAGAAAATATTTTGCGATCGCTATTGTGAAAATGCCTAAAAATCTTAGTTAAAAAACAGATTTAATAAAGGGAGAAGGTTCAGTAAATAATTATTTAACTTAAACCTTCTTCCTAAATAAAATTCCACCTTTTACAGTATCGCCAAAATCTAGTTACTTGAGCAACTTGTTAGAACGAGGAAAACCTCTACCACAGTGTACTAATCTAAAGTCTTTTTAACTTCATCTTTGATATTTTCAGCGGTGTGGCGGACTTGAGATTCAGCTTGTTTAGCTTTACCTTCAGCTTTATCTTTAGGATCGCCAGTTACTTCACCAACCGCCTCTTGTACTTTACCTTCAACGTTTTTAGCAAAAGCTTTTGCTCTATCTTCGATACTCATATTATTTGCTCCTAAAATAAGTTGCGTAGTCATTAAGTTATTGCTTGCTTGAGAAGCGCTGCAATATCTATAAATTACTTTTAAATAAGTTTTAATTCTTCTATCTAACGATGTTTTTATAACAAATATTTGTGTTCGTTGTACATAGTTTTTTAACCTTAAAACTCATCTTTAGAAATTCAATTAATATCTAATAGAGGGATAGGGATCATTCGATTGTTCTATCTTTAGACAAAATCCTTTATCACTTTAGGTAGACAGCCATGATAATAAACTGCTACTTGGCTTATTACCACTGGATATGGTAAATACAGCGCTCTTTATCTAAGTCGAGGGGAAAGGGTAAAGGTTAAAGGGGAAGGGAACAATACAGAACCTCTTCCCCTTTTCTCGACTTATGCAAGAAGTCTCTTGGTTATACATTAACAGCCACTTATTAACTTGCAATCGGCTGTATGTTACTTCTAAAACTCTGACTACTTAAGCAACTACTAGAAATAACTAACACTAAAAATAGTTTAAATTTCAGTAAATACTTTAGGAATAGTAGCTTGCAGAATAAGGATTTTGTCACAAAATTTAGCACAAATCAACATAATTGTTCAGGTTTTAACTGAAGAATAGTTTAGCTAGTGCAATAAGGCATAGAGAAGTCTCAGCAGCGACTTGGAAGTACCTAATAAAAGTTGTGACTAATTTCTGCTCAAAGACAGCAGGAACAATTATCCACGTTTATTTCTAGCTTCTTACTTGTAGTATTTATGAAGATATTTATGCAATCAAATTTTAGTACTCAAGCAACTCCCAATTCGCAATATATAGACTCTAGGATGCAAACAGATTCATCTGTTAACATTTTCATCGGATATTCTATCTTGATTCCAATGATTGTGTTTGTAGGGTTTAATCTCTATAAGAAACACCGGGCTGCTGTTTTCCGCCGACAAGTTGCTTCTTTAGAGGAACTGTGGCATTTGAATATTAAAAAGGAGCTTGAAGAAAAATAATCATGAAGTACTTATTTCTAATTTGGGTGCTTATATTCTCTTTAGTCGCTCCTAGTGCGGCGATGTCTGACAACAAGCCGCTTCTCGACCAGACCATACATCAACACGTCTACACTGAAGTAAAACAGCCATACAACTTAATATCTGGACTTGGCACGATCCACCATCCAGTTTCTACTTCTAATCCGCAAGCTCAAGAGTTTTTCGATCAGGGATTAAATTTAATTTACGCTTTCAATCATGATGAGGCAGCGCGTTCTTTTCAATACGCTGCCAAACTTGATCCGCATTTAGCGATCGCATATTGGGGTGTTGCTTTAGCCTTGGGGCCTAACATTAACTCGGCAATAGACCCCAATCGGGAATTAGCTGCTTACCAAGCAGTACAGCAAGCTTTGGCCCTTTCTGCCCAAGCTTCCACCCAAGAACGAGACTACATTACCGCCTTAGCAAAACGTTACTCTGAAGATGCCGATGCTGATTTGTATCAACTAGCGGTAGACTACGCCAAAGCAATGGGAAACCTAGTCAAGCGCTATCCTGATGATTTGGATGCGGCGACACTTTACGCTGAAAGCCTGATGGATCTGCATCCTTGGCAGCACTGGACTAAAGATGGTAAGCCACAGCCAGATACAGAAGAAATTGTGGCTGTTTTAGAATCAGTTCTCAAACGTAACCCAAATCATGCAGGAGCTAATCATTACTATATCCATGCAGTGGAAGCCTCACCTTCTCCAGAACGGGCCCTTGTCAGCGCTAATCGACTCGGAACTCTAGCGCCAGCAGCGGGACATTTGGTACACATGCCAAGTCATATTTATTTTCGTGTGGGAGATTATCAAGGGGCAATGCAGGCAAATGAGCAGGCGATCGCTCAAGATGATATTTACATCAAAAAATATCAAGTCCAGGGTACTTACCCCATGATGTATTACAACCACAACGTACATTTCCTCATGGTGGCTAGTAGCATGGCAGGAAGATATGAAGACGCTCTAAAATCCGCAGATAAATTAGTTGCAAATGTTACTGCAATTGACCCGTATGCACCAATGCTTGAGGGATTCCTCGGCAGCAAAATGCTGATTCAGACACGCTTTAGTGATTGGGATGCCATTTTAAAAACTCCTGCTCCCGAAGCTAAATTGCCCACTACCTCAGCACTTTGGCATTTTGCTCGCGGTATGGCAAGCGCAGCCACAGGCAAACTTGAAGACGCAGCAAGTGAAAGTCGGGCATTACTAGCTGCCAAACAGGGAATTTCCACCGAGGCAACGATTGGATTCAGTCCTGCCAGTAATATTTTAGACATTGCCTCAAAAGTTCTAGACGCCAAAATTGCTAGAGAAAATCATGATTATGAATCTGCCATCCAATTGCTAGAAAAAGCAGTAGTAGCAGAAGATGCCCTAAATTACGTGGAACCGCCAGACTGGTATTTTCCGACACGGGAATCTTTGGGTGCTGTGCTTTTGGCTAAGGGTGACTATAGAGAAGCTGAGAAAGTCTTTCGTGCCGATTTAAAAAAATATCCCCATAATGGACGTTCTCTATTTGGCTTGCAGGCAAGTTTGCAGGCACTAGGCAAAGATGAGGCCGCTCAACTTGTCAAAGCTGAATTGGAGACAGCTTGGAAAGGTGATGTTCGGCAACTTAAGATTGCAACTTTGGTTAATTAGCCGAATATGATGTTACGCCACTTGCTCTCCTTTTCCAAAAGGAGAGGCTAGCGCTAAAGAAAAAGACTCGCGATGCTTGCTGCCGTAAGCATCGCAGTTACTTTGATAGCAGGTTCTCCAAAAGAGTAGAAGTCACAATAGTTTTATATTTGTTGCCTGACTTTGCCTTTCGTATTAAAATTTTGAAGTAATGCTTCATGGTGAATCCAGTCAAACGTTCAATTCGGAATATTAAAGATGCGCCCCTGCATGTCTGATTTTCTATATCACCCTACAGAATTTATCTTATTCCATTTCCAACCCCTTTTTGCGGTGGATTGTACTTAGGGTATGTGGGGGCGGGCGATCGCTTAGGTGCGATCGCATCACTAGTTAACTATCTAATGGGTGCAAAGAGTTGGCTCGTATGTCATCCTAGATTTATGAGAGTTAATTCAGTGATGTCTTTGATTTTAGTATTGAAAGGCTTTTTCCTTTTAGTATTTACAGACTTCTGAGAGAAATTAAAATCTCTACACAGTGATGATTTTGGAGAGAATCGATGTCAATTTATGTAGGTAACCTCTCTTATGATGTTACACAAGAAGATTTAAGTGGTATTTTTGCAGAATATGGTACTGTAAAGCGCGTTCAAGTACCTACTGACCGTGAAACAGGTCGTCCACGCGGCTTTGCTTTTGTGGAAATGGGAACTGAAGCTGAAGAAACTGCTGCCATTGAAGCTCTCGACGGTGCTGAGTGGATGGGTCGTGACCTGAAAGTGAATAAGGCTAAACCCAAGGAAGACAGAGGCGATAGAGGTTCCTTTGGTGGTGGTAACAGAGGAGGATACGGCAACCGCGGCGGTGGCGGTGGCGGTGGCGGACGATACTAACCTTGGAAACAAAAACTTACCAAGAGTCTTAAGGTCAGACAAACAAGAGTCTGTCTTTTTTTTGTAATGTTACCGCCTGCATAGCCATTGATGAAGTCAACTTAGTAGGAGAAATAATGACCCAAGTAATTGTAGGTGACAATGAACACATTGAGTCAGCCTTACGACGATTTAAACGAGAAGTTTCCAAGGCGGGAATTTTCCCAGACATGAGAAAGCATCGTCATTTTGAAACACCCTTAGAAAAACGCAAGCGCAAAGAAGTTGCCAAGCACAGACAAAGTAAGAGAAGTTTTCGTAATTAAGGGCTGACATACAGCAGAATTCAGGAGTCAGAATTCAGAAGTAAAACAGGCTTTATATCTTGCTTTGACACGAATCGTTGTGTACTTCGCATTCCTTGAATTCTGTTGTAAATATAAACGAATGCCCTCATAGATTCTATGAGGGTTTTCCTTTTGTCTATTTTAAAATCAGGAAACCTAAAGAAACGCTAAAATCAAGTCAGCCTTTGTATTGTAGCGGTTGTGTCCCACATCACTCAGAGGGCGGTTCACTGTATAAATCCTGATTGTCAACGTCCTTATCCTCAGCCTTGGGGAAACAAATTTTGCAACAGCTGTGGCGCACCGCTAGAGTTGTTAGACCGCTATGTTCCACTTCAGCCATTAGGATCGGGAGGATTTGCTCAAATCTACACAGTTTGGGATGAAAAAACTCAAACAGAGAAAGTGTTGAAAGTATTGGTAGAAGATTCACCAAAGGCACTGGAGTTATTTACCCAAGAAGCGGCGGTTTTATCTAGTTTGCACCATCCAGGTGTCCCCAGAGTCGATGCCGAAGGGTATTTTCAGGTACAACTGTTTAACCCCAAACCGCACCAACTGCCTTGCCTGGTAATGGAAAAGATCAATGGGCAAACTTTAGAGGAGATATTAAAAAAGTTTCCCCAAGGGTGTCCAGAGAGTTTGGTTTTAAACTGGTTTGTCCAAGCTGTGCAGATTTTACAAGAATTACACAAGCGTCAGATTCTTCACCGGGATATCAAACCTTCTAATTTAATGCTGGGCAGTTCTTCGCCATCTTTAACCCCATCTCAAGGGCAAATAGAGGGCGATCGCTTGGTACTAATTGATTTTGGCGGGGCGAAACAATTTAGCGCCTCTAAGCTGCGTTCTGTGTCTAGTTCCACGCGATTATTTTCTTCTGGCTACAGTCCACCAGAGCAAGTGACTGGAGGTATTGTTGGGCCAAGTGCCGATTTTTATGCTCTTGGTCGAACGGTGATTGAACTACTAACAGGCAAATATCCGCTAGAGTTGGAAGATCAGCAAACGGGTAAATTGCGCTGGCGAACTGCGGTAAATGTCAACCCGCAACTAGCAGATTTGCTGGATGAGATGGTGCAGGAGGATGTGCGATCGCGTCCAGCAAATGCAGCTATAATTCAAAAACGTTTGGCGAAGATTTCTCAACCATTACCGCCGCCAGGATTATTTGCCCAACTACGAGACAAAATTAAGCTTGCCTCAACGCAAGTTTTCCAGAGATTTACACTGATAACACAAGCTATTGAACAAGTTTTAGCTAACTTTAGCCTAGCTGTCACCAAAACCGTTATTTTTATCGCTCAGACAATCATTAAAATTTTCCGAGCTTGTTTGGCGACGATTTGGGCGATCATTCTGAGTACTATCGGCGCTTGTTTTGGTGCGATCGCTGGTTTTATTTTGGCCTATCACACCAGCTTAGGGCCTCAAGTTGTGGAATTGATTGGGCGTCAGCTAAACCAATTAGTACCAAATACTCAACCAGTCTTCGGGGCAGATATTTTGGTGTTCGTCGCCGCAGGCTGGGGAACCGCATGGGGACTGACAGTATCCGGGTGTTTTGGTCAACGGCGGCGGTTTTTAGTGGCTTCTCTGATGGGCATAATTAGCTATGGCTTCGGCTGGTTAATTTTGCAATTAATCACCCCAAAAGATAGCGGCGAAGGCTTAGTGGCAGTGATTTTAGTGGCAGTTTGCCTACTCACCTTGAGTTTAGGACTTCGCAGCCATCATGTAGTGTACGCTGTGTTCGCAGCCTTTGGCAGTGCGATCGGCTATGCAGTTTTAATTCTTTTGAAGTTAGCACCTCCAATTTTCCAATTTACCAATCAACCAGCTTGGCCAGACTTACAGTTGTCTCTGACTTTTTTTGGTTCTGTAGGCTTCTTTATCAGCTTCTGGTTAGGAGTGAGTTATTACCTAATTGTCCCTGGACTGCGCCTTTTAGGATGGCGATGAAGAAGGCAGGGGGGCAGCACTTCGACTACGCTCAGTGACCAGGGAGCAGGGGGACAGGGGGGCAGGGGCAGAATTAATAATCAATTCCCAATGCCCCATTCCCAATGCCTAAAAACAAGATCCCCCTAGTCGTATTTTTATCGAGCTAGGGGGATCACATATTTGGTAGTCTATAATTGGTTCGGTATAGTTCCTTACGATTTGATTTTATAGCCTATATTTCTGTTTGAGTAGTCTTACTATTAGAATTTATGGTATTTTTACAGCTTCTTAATCAATGCTTCATTCCTGTACTTCCTTAGAGAAGCAGTATATGTAAGGATGACAGTACGTGATGTTCGTAACTTGTCATTTTTGTAAATATCAGTAAAAAATATGAAACTTAAGATTGTTGCCACCGTCGTCCTGTTAGCTTGTTTAGGGTTTGCAAAGCAGGCTCTTGCGTTAAATCAGCTAGATTTGGATCAGTTGAAGGCAACAAGTGCTTGTCCTCGGTGTAATTTGAGTGGCGCTGACCTAACTAAGCTGAATCTAATTGGAGCAAATTTGCGAGGAGCTGACTTGAGCAGCGCTACATTATCTCAAGCTAATCTCACGAATGCCGATCTCACCGGTGCAAATTTAGAAGGTGCGATTCTGAATTCGGCGAATCTCAGTGGTGCTTCTTTAACAGGAGCAAATTTAAAATCAGCATCCCTGGAAAATGCTGATCTGTCTTTTGCCGGCTTCATCAGTGCCAATTTAGAAGCAGCGAACTTAAAAGATGCCAAATTGCAATTTACTAATTTTCGGGGTGCTAACTACCGACTAACAACTTTAAATAATGGTGTCGTCACCTCCGACAAGCCTTATGGCTGGTCGTTAGAGCGTCAAAATCCCAGAGAATGTAACGAGTACAAACCCGAAAATACTCCAGGCACAACCTGCTACTCAAAATAAACTGGGGTATGGGGTATGGAGCATGGGGCATGGGGCATGGGGCATTGGGAATCGAGAAGAGACAAGGTAGACCAGGAAGAGGGGGGGAGATAAGGGAGAGACTTGTTCAATAATTCCCCCTTGTCTTCCTTGTCTCCCCTGCTCCCCTGCTCCCCTGCTCCCCTGCTCCTCTGCTCCTCTGCTTGTTCTCAACACTCCTTGTATAGCAAAAGCATTTTGTTTATTAACAGTTCTTTATCATGGGAAAAAAGCCTATAGATTAATTGAATCGATGCTTACCCATATAAAAGACCTAGCAGCAAAACTAGCACCCCGCTTAATTGAAATTCGCCGCCACATCCACTCTCACCCAGAACTCAGCGGTCAAGAGTACCAAACAGCAGCCTTCGTAGCTGGTGTTTTGTCTTCCAGTGGGCTACACGTACAAGAGGGAGTTGGTAAGACAGGCGTGATTGGAGAACTCCAAGGCACTAGCCAAAATGGCCGTTTATTGGCAATTCGTACTGATATGGATGCCTTGCCAATTCAAGAAGGCACTAATTTGGAATATGCCTCTCGTGCAGATGGGATTATGCACGCTTGCGGTCACGATGTCCACACCACTGTGGGGTTAGGAACGGCAATGGTGCTGTCCCAAATGGCTGAGGAGTTGGGTGGAAAAGTACGGTTTTTATTTCAGCCAGCTGAGGAAATTGCTCAAGGGGCAAGCTGGATGGTGAAAGATGGAGCGATGGAAAATGTTTCAGCTTTATTAGGGGTTCATGTTTTCCCTTCTATACCCGCAGGATCTATTGGGGTGCGTTACGGGGCTTTGACAGCCGCTGCTGATGATTTAGAGATTCTGATTATGGGAGAATCTGGACACGGGGCACGTCCCCATGAGGCGATTGATGCGATTTGGATTGCTTGCCAAGTGATTACTGCACTGCAACAAGCCATCAGCCGGACACAAAATCCCTTGCGTCCTGTAGTATTGAGTATCGGGAAAATTAATGGTGGCAGAGCGCCGAATATAATTGCGGATAAAGTGCAGTTATTGGGAACAGTGCGATCGCTCCATCCCGAAACGCGTGCCCATCTCCCAAACTGGATTGAAAACATTGTATCTAATGTTTGCCATACCTACGGGGCAAAGTATCAAGTCAATTATCGCCAAGGTGTACCCAGTGTCCAAAATGATTACGCCCTGACGCAATTGTTACAATCAGCCGCAGAAGAAGCTTGGAGTAGCGATCGCGTTCAAGTACTACCCGAACCTTCCCTTGGTGCTGAAGATTTTTCGATGTATTTGGAACACGTCCCCGGTTCTATGTTTCGTTTGGGCGTAGGCTACAAAGAAAGAATCATTAACCACCCATTACACCATCCCCAATTTGAAGTTGATGAATCTGCTATTATCACTGGGGTTGTCACTATGGCATACACAGCTTATAAATATTGTCAGCAAAACTGTCAGCAAAAGTTATAAACAAAAACTCCCAGCGTTTTTCTGCTGGGAGTTTTTGTTTAACTAACCTTTTTTAGCGGATATAGAAAGCCCAAAAGCATTTTACACATTCGATTCGCTAACAACACCCAATTTCTCTTGGATTCGGGTCTTAGCGGCTTTGAATTCAGTAGCCAGTTGCTCGCTTTCATCGCTGCTCAAGTTGTTACGAATAGCAGCAAACATTGTGCTTTCTTCTTGACGAATATGGTCGCCAACAGCTTCCATCAAGTGTCTAACTTGATCTTTGAATTCAGATGAAGAAGGGCTAATGGCCTTAATTTGGTCTAACACCTGCTTCATTTCAGCTTGTTCATCAAACAGTTCTTGGGTGTTATCTTGACCGTAGAAAGGACGTACTCGTGGGTAGACTACTTCCTCTTCAGCTTCAGCGTGAGCAGTTAAATCCTTGTAAATTTGACCGAAGTACTCTTGGATCTTTTGTGGATCGTCGCTTTGCAGTAGTTCGGTGAATAAGGTATTTACTTTGTTGTGATCGAGGCGGATAACATCTTGGATATTTAAATCCTTTTTGTCGCTGTTTTGGGTGACAGCACTACCAACTACACCACTGACTGCGGCCATAGCGTCTTGAACACGTGCCCAAATTCCTTGATCTGCATCTTGTCCAGTGAGTTCGCGGACACCCAAAATTTCCAGAATGCCTTTGAGTTGCTCTTGGTGAGCGCGGTTCTCAAAGTTAATGGTATTCAATGGCCCGATCGCTAGCAACACATCAGCGCCAACTTTTTGAGCAGCTTTGTGAACTATCAAGCCACTCATTACTATTTGATGTTTCAGCAATTCATGCTGAGAGACTTTCTCATACAGGCTTAACTCAGAACCTTTGAACAATTCGCGAGCTTTTTCAATGAATTGCGTAACATTTTGTTTGGGTTCAGCCTGAATCCCATACTGACCAATTACGGTTTCCAGAACACCAAGGTTTTTTTCATCATCATTGATAAAATTTCGGATGCGATCGGCAATTTCAGCATCAAGCCCTTGCGTCAAAAGCGATTGTTCATTTTCGATCGCCAACTGTTGCAGAGCTTTAATACTTGCAAGTTTTACAGCAATAGCATTGCGTTTCGTATCATCTAATGTAGTTACCATTCGTGTTCTCCTCGGCAAAGTCTTCAGAATTATTACTGATATAACCTTGACATAGGAGTTGGGGATATTTCATCTTTCTTTTGAGCGATCGCTCTCACAACTCTGGGTAGAGAAATAAAACTTTTCGTTAGAGAAAAATCGAAGCGATCGCTTCAATTCATGGTTGCAATCAAAGCAAGCAGTTTAGTCTTACATTCAAATTGAATAGATTACCTATTTGGAAGTAATCTATATCTTTAGAATTAAAATTAATTTTAAAAAACTACTTCTTATTCAAGAGGGCAAAATCGTAACCAGTTCCACTAGAACAAGACTCACAACGCTCAATTTTGACTAGCATTGCTTCTCCTTGACGCTCCCCGGAGGGCGAAAACTGAATCATTCCGGTTGCTCCCGATGTGGAAAAATTGGGATTAGACAATACCCTTTGCAATCCTTCGCGGGTGCTGTCTTCTTTTAAGCCAGCAATAATTGCTTGGAGTGCATCATAAGCTCCCGCTGTTCTCTGATTTACTTGTGCATTCCAAAGCTGAAAAGCATTTTTTGCAAAGGGGTTATCTTTATTAGCATTACGGTGCCAATACACAGGTAATACCATTCCTTCGAGATCCTTGCCATTTTGTAAAGTTGTTGCACTGTACATAGTTTCAGAAGCAAACAGTGGCTTTCTACCTTTAACCTCTTGTGCTACCTTGGTGGCAAAATATATATTTCTGATTGAAGGCATTAATAAAAAGCCGCTTGCATTTTCTGTTTCTATGGCTTTATCCACAAAAGCTTTAGGGTCAAAATTTTTGTCTGCTAAATTGCAAGGTGTACTAATAACGTTGCTACCATATTTTTTGATAGCTTGAGTGTACTTTTCTACAAGTATCTGATTTGATGAAGAGGTGGAATTATCTCTTGAACTACGAACATCACCACAAATAGCAACATTTCTTGCTTGTCGAGCAATGTAGCGAGAATGAGTATCTACTAAATTATCATATAACGGATTTACATGAAACAAGTAGTTATTTGTGGAAATATTAGGTTGACTATTTAGTGTATTATTGGGATTTTCTGCTTGATTTGGTAGCTCGACGGGTAAGACTAAAACCAAACCTTTCTCTTTATATATTTCTGCCTTACGTCTAACACCCACAGCAGCTACAAGGCTTTTATCTTCAACTAATTCATTATCTAGCCGTGCAGAATCTTCTCTATTCTCAGCACTTGCAATTACAATTTGTAATTTTTTACCATTAATTCCTCCTTGGTTATTAACTTCATTTTGAGCTTGAGCTACACCGCGTAAAATCTCTTCTGCTAAACTAGGATCGAAGTTAATTGGTGCGACGATCGCAACTTTTATAGCTTCTGAATTATCTCGTGCTATTTTGGCATTGTTTAAATAAATTAAAGTTTCCGGGTCATTGGGATTATTTTTCAGAGAATCAGTAAATTTTTTAACGGCAGTAGTGAAATCTTTCTCAGCAAAAGCTTTAACTCCATCTGTTTTTTCAGGGGATGTTTGCACTTTCACTAAAATCCTTGTACCCAAATTCATTAAGGACGGCTTATTTGTAAATGAAGATGAACTTTGTGTCTGATCTGATGATGTTACGATAGTAGAAGAAACTTGGCTAATTAACCATAAAATAGCTGCTACCATTACCCCAGCTATACCAAGTGAAATAAGCAGTCTCAAGTTTTCTTTTTTATTTGTCATGAATAATTATCCAAATTTTACAAAATTTATCTGAGATAAAGAGATTTATCAAAATTGAGCAAAACCAAAAAACTAAAGATATTTAGCAATCAGTTTGTTGATTATTTCAGACACACCCACGATAATAACTGTCAATAAACCTGCCAGAATAACTAACAATCCTACGAGCAGTAGTCCATTTAAACCAGCTTTAAAAAGATTATTAGTTAGGATATTTCTGAAAATAAAAACAACGAGTAAATTCGCGATGATAGCAATAAGAATTAAATAAGTTTTTTCTAGAAGTGGGCGAGATTGAATAAAGACTAATCCTCCTAAAATGAGCAACCACAATCCAGAGCTAATCCAAGTCGTTCCGAGGAAACTTATAAGTGCGATCGCTAAAAATGAACTACCCGATCCAGCTATTATTGCTCCAGACAACAATTGACTATTAGAGAATTGCGGTAGATATCGAGTTGATTTATGTTGATTTTGTGGCTGCGATCTCGATTGCAGAGTAGGTGGAATAACTGTAGGAGATGATGTATACTTTAGCGGTGGCAACTTCTTCAAATCTTGTAAGACAGCCTGTGCAGATTGATAACGCTGTTCGTGATTTTCTTGTAGACATTTATTAATAATCATGTCTAATTGTTGACTTATGGGTTGCGTTAAATGCTGCCGCCAACTAGAAGTCCAACCATAGCCTTGTTTCATCCACAAACTTGAAGGAGAGATATTAGTCAGCAGATGAAAGCAAGTTATTCCTAAACTGTAGATATCACTGGAAGGAAAAACTTTACCCGCTTGCATTTGCTCAATTGGTGCATAACCTAATGAACCAATAATTGTCCCCACTGTAGTGTTTGTCGGTTCCGTCTTTTGCTTTGCCACCCCAAAATCAATTAGTACTAATTTCCCATCATTTTGACGGCGAATAATATTTTCTGGTTTAATATCTCGGTGAATTACTTGTTGTTGATGTATGTCTACTAGTACAGATAATAAATCATTTAAAAAATCTCGAATCTTGGCTTCATCAAAAACTCCCTGCTGTTTTAACTCTTGCAACAGATTTTGCCCTTCGATAAACTGCTGTACTAAATAGAGATATTCAGCTTCCTTAAAATATGCATACAAATTGGGAATTTGGAGATGTTCTCCTAGTTCTTTGAGACGTTTGGCCTCTCGTTCAAACAACTCAGTCGCTTTTTTATGTGCCTGACTACCCTGACTGCCATAAAATTGACTTAGAACCAGCTGCTTCACAACACATCGTTCATTGAGCTTGTCTATATCTTCTGCGATATATGTGCGTGCAAACCCTCCTCTCCCTAATGGCGTGATGATTCGGTAACGATTTCTCAATAGCGATAACAACTCTGTGCCACAACTGAGGCAGAAATTTGCCCCGTCAGGATTTTGGGGATTCTCGCAATTAGGATTTAGGCAGCAGACCATATAATTATCGCTGTCGTTTTATTAGTTTTTAGAATATACCTTAAATTCTCTACAGGTGTTACATTGTAAAGTCTCTACATAGACAATGACGTAGGCGTAGCCCGTCGTAGACACTAGTAGTCTGCCAACCCAAAATGCTGGGTGAGGGCTGGGGAAAGGGGAAAGGAAAAAGGTGAAAGGGTAAGGGATTTAAAACCTTTCCCCCCGCCCCTTATCCCCAGAGGGGGCCCCACCTTCCCCCTTACCCTTTACCCCGCCAAGTGAACTTGGCGAACTACTAGCTGCGTTTTTTCGCTGCTAGCAACAAATGAAAGAGAGTGCATTTTTCAAAGGAGGGCTAAAAGCTTTGCCATATAAGGCTTCTAAAATGTGCAAGTTAGGAGCAAAAAAATAGCTAATCTGAACATTTTTTCATAACAAGTAAATATCCTTGCCACAAATCTTGTACGATATTATGGGTTCTTGGCAACTTTTGGTGATCTAGGTTGGGGGAAGGCAGAGGGCAGAAGGCAGAAGGAAGAAGAAAGAAAGATATAATCGAGATACTTCAAACTTCACTCCATCAAACATTTGAGGAATAAGCCTCAGCAAGTTCTATGTCGGTGCTAACTCACCTATTACCAGATTCAACCAATCTGAAACTTGAGAATTGCCTTCTTGACAAAATAAAAACTCAGATAAATTTGATTGTTTCCGCAATCAGTAGAGTAGTTAACTGTCCAGTTTGTAATCAACCAACTCACTTTCATTCATAGTCGCTATGAACGCTTATTAGCAGACTTACCTTGGGCTGATTACAGCATTACCTTACAGTTACGGGTTTTGAAGTCAGCTATTGAACTAGCTCAACAGTTTGCATTCCTTGTGCGTCAACGCCTACCTGAGCAGCTCGATGCTTGGTTCAACAACTACTTATTCCTTTCTTTCTTCTGCCTTCTGCCCTCTGCCTTCTGGCTTCCCCCAGCCTAGATCACCAAAAGTTGCCAAGAACCTAAATTGCTCCAGATCGTGATATTGCCCTTTGAAGAAGCCATTCTGTTTCTTTACACCCTGACTGTGAAAACCTAACTTTTCTAGCAGCTTTTTAGAAGCGATATTTTCCAGCATGACTTGGGCAACAACGAAACGCAAATCCATTTTTTGAAACCCAAATTGCAAGATAGTACTCACTGCCTCCGTCATAATGCCTTGCCTCCAAAAAGTACTAGCAAGCTCATAACCGACTTCAGCTGAGTGTTCTTGTGGGTTTACCCGGAACCCACAAGAACCAATCAAAATGTTGTTTTGCTTATGGACAATTCCCCAGCGAATAGCATCTCCTTGCTCAAACCGCTTGGCTCTACGTTCAATTACAGCGATCGCTTCTTTAATAGAAGTGAAGGTATCCAGATCGTGAAACTTAGTCACACCTGGATCGGAGAATACAGCAAAGATAGCCTCAGCATCCTGTAACGTTGTCTCACGAAGAAGGAGCCTTTCTGTTTCTAATTCAGGAAAGGAAGATAGTGAGAAATTGTTGCTCATAATTGCTCCTTTAGAGCTTACTTAGCGATCGCCACAGTATAGCCGTAGTCACATAGGTTAGGACAGTGTTGATTGCTCAAAGGCTTGAAAGACCGGGTTCTTACTCAGCACTCAGCACTCAGCACTCAGCACTCAGCACTCAGCACTTTGCTATAACAAGACAATTTCATTAGGCTCAAGGTTGAATAGTCTTTGCCGACTGGTTAAATAACAAATCTCGTGACTTATCTGGATCGAGCGGCTGAGTTTGCAATGCTTCTGCTTTCTCGTAGGCGCGAATTGTTGCCGGACGGGCTTTAATTGTCTCAAACCACCGTTTGAGATGAGGAAAATCTTCTAGGTTTTGACTTTGGCGCTCATGGGGCACAATCCAGGGATAGGCAGCAATATCGGCAATAGAATAATCGCCAGCCACAAATTCTCTATCTGCTAGTTGCTTATTCAGCACTCCATATAAGCGTCCCGTCTCATTCACGTAGCGGTTAATGGCATATTCAATCTTTTCAGGAGCATAGGCGCTAAAGTGATGATTTTGTCCCGCCATTGGCCCCAGTCCTCCCATTTGCCAGAACAACCATTCTAAAACTTGAGTGCGATCGCGTAAATCTTGGGGGATTAATTTCCCAGTTTTTTCTGCTAAATACAGCAAGATTGCACCAGACTCAAATACCGAAATCGGCGCACCTCCACCTGCTGGTTCGCGGTCAACGATCGCGGGGATGCGATTGTTAGGAGAAATATTCAGAAATTCGGGCTTAAATTGATCTCCAGCCCCAATATTTACAGGAATTATGGTATATGGTAATTCGGCTTCTTCCAAGAAAATTGTGATTTTATGACCGTTTGGAGTTGTCCAATAATAAAGATCGATCATGATTATCTTCCCTAAAATTGTGCGAGTGTTTTTTAAGCCAATAGTGCGGACAGCTTTTTCGGATTTCTCACAAAATCTGAAAAGAAGAGGGCGAAAGCTGCAAAAATGTATATACAGTAGGTATTTTAGCACTTTATACCCAAAAGTATTGTCCTAGAGTTAAGATGGAAAATCGTTTTCAGAATGGAGCTATAGCCCCATACTGGACTATTTTGCTGGGCTATTAATGATTTTGCATTGCAAAAAAAAGACGTAATGCTTAAAAAAAATTAACTAGTTCATCTGTAGGGACGATGACGCTTTTCGAGAAGTTGGTGAAGTTGTATTGTCACCCCAAAACCTAGATTCCAAATACTTAGAGAGTAACTTATGAGCGAAAAAACAGTAAGCGTGATTGAAGGAAACTTATTGCCAAAAGGAGATTATGTTTCGTCAGGATTTTCCACCATTCAGGCAGATTCATATTTTCCCAATATAACTTTAGGAAATAAATATGATTCTTTTTGGCTTTACTTGCGGCGGGATATTACTCATAACTGGTATGTGGATAAGCGACGGCAAAAGGTAGGTTTTGTAAGCAGAGATGAAGCTCATATTCTATACAATACAGCCTTAAAATTTCGAGGAAAAAAAGCTTTAGAAATAGGTTGCTGGATGGGTTGGTCAGCTTGTCATCTGGCTTTAGGAGGAGTAGAGCTAGATGTAATCGATCCGATGCTATCTGAACAATTATTTAATGAAAGCGTTACAGAGTCACTAAAGTCAGCAGGCGTTAAGGAATCTGTAAATCTCATACCAGGATGTAGCCCTGAAAAAGTAAAAGAAATAGCAAATAAATTTCAACGTAAATGGTCATTGATATTTATAGATGGTAATCACGAGGCATCGGCTCCGCTCAATGATGCAATTATTTGCGAACAACTTGCAGAAGCAGATGCTTTAGTTTTATTTCACGATTTGGCTTCTCCTGATGTAGGTCAAGGCTTGGACTATTTTAAAGAGAAAGGGTGGAACACAATGGTGTATCAAACTATGCAAATTATGGGAGTTGCATGGCGGGGGAATGTTGAGCCTGTAATACATCAGCCAGATCCTAATATTAACTGGCGCTTACCTCCACATTTACAAGGTTATTCTGTAAGTGGTTCAGTTCAAACTGCGGCGGAAGATAAAATTGCAGAAATTCTCAGAGCAGTTAGACCATTTACTTTATTGAGTGAAAGAAAGTTATTCTCGCTTTATAGTCAGGCAAAACAAATATATTGTTATCTTTTTTGGCTGCCAAAAATGTTACTACTAGCGATCGCTAGAATCAAACCTATCAAGCACAACTAGCTTTAATAATTGCAATATTCGTCTATCTACTGCAAATCAGCCATCATAGCCAGTCGCTAGTGATGGCTTTCTCTGGATGAAACATAGAGTTTCAATTCATCATGCCCCTGTAGCTCGTCTTGATAGAACAATTTTATTGCTTGGTAGTCCAAAAGTGCATGAGTCATTTTTGAACTGACGATCATTTCATGAAAATCGGAACGATCGATGGCAATAACTTTGATCGCTGCGTTATGTGCCGCACGTACAGTTGCTTTGCGCGTGGTTTCGTGCAGTAATCCTATTTCACCAAAATAGTTATTAGGCCCCAAGGTGTTTAATAATTTTGATTCCGAACCTGAAAACTCTTGAATGATTTCTACCTCCCCTTCAATCAAGATATAGAATCTATCAGCCACATCACCCTGGCGGATAACAATTTCGCCAGGCTGGAAGGTCAACATTTTTAGCCTGGGAATCAATTGAATTAATTGCTTATCCGTTAAAGTTGGTAAAGCAACAGATAGCTGACCCTCATAATCTACATCAAGTTTGCCATCTTCCATACGCACGATGCGATCGCTAGCCCCAAAGATCCGACTGTCATGGGTAACAATCAAAACCGCACTTCCTTGTTCTTTCGCCAGTGTCGTCATTAGTTCGGTGACTTCTTGTCCTGTTTGCCGATCTAAAGCGGATGTAGGCTCGTCCGCCAGAAGTAATCGAGGACGGTGAACGAGGGCGCGGGCGATCGCCACACGTTGTTTTTGCCCGCCAGAGAGATCCCTGGGGTAAGCATTCAAGTGCTGCCCTAGCCCCACTGCTTTCAAGATATCCGTACTTTGGCTTCTTGCTTCTTGAGGCCTGAAATCATCCTGTAATTCCAGCGAAACCATCACATTCTGCTGGACAGTCATAAAATCCAGTAAGTTAAAATGCTGAAAAACATAGCCGATTCCGCGCCGTATTTGCATTCGCTGGATTTCGTTGGCTCCCTTCAATTCACGATCCAAGACTTTGAGACTACCCTCTTGAACAGAACGCATACAGCCAATTAGAGATAGTAGCGTTGTTTTCCCAGAACCAGATGCTCCAGTTAAAATAACGACTTCTTTTGGGTGAATATCCAGATCGATTCCAAATAAGATTTGTCTTTGACTTCTGCCTTCCCGGTAATAATGATTCAGCCTTTTAATGGCTATAACCTGATTCATAAACCTATAAAATTAAGGAATTAAATTTACTTAAAAACATCCACTGGATCTGCATCTTTAACCTTTAGTAAGGAAAGCCCTGCTGATATTATGCAAATCATGCAGACTAATCCTAAAACAAATAATCCTGATTCTACAGTCATTTGGATAAATATTTTTGTAGTTTTAACTAGATAATCATAAGCCAAGCATGATATTATTGCACCTGGAATATATCCGGCAATAACCAAAAATATTGCCTCTTGAAAAACTATAGAAACTAAAGAGTTGTGGTTAAGACCCAAAGCCTTTAACGTTGCATAATTGGCAAGATTATGCGTAACCTTTACATAAAGTATTTGGTATAAAATAAAAATACTAATAATGATAGCAATAATCAAAATGAACCGAAAGATAAAACCCATTGGTGAGTTGCTTTCATGAAATATTTTTTCTCTTGCGATTAATTCTGATTTAGAAAATATTTTAATGTTTGCCGGAAGATATTTTCTTAATTGCTCAACAGTTTGCTCTATATTGGTATCTGAATTAGCATCTGGTTTTAATTTAATTAAGCCAGCATCTATTTTTGTCAGGCTCCGCCCAAATAATTGGCTAAAAGTTGTTGGATTAATAATAAAGCTAGCATCATAAGCATTATTAACCCCTAACTCAAAAAGTCCAACAACTCTAAGTTCTCGCAACGCTCCATTAGCTCCTGCTAAAATTTCTGCCGATGAATTTCCTGTTTCGTTGAACTCAGTAATTATGGGACTAAATTCATTTCTGGCATTACGGTCGAATAAAGCAAATCTTTGCTTGTTTAGTTTTTCAAGATTCTCTTGAAGTCCGGGTAAATTTAGTGTTTGTATATTAGAAGGAATGCCTATAACATTCACTCTAATACGATAAAGAGACTGATTTCTGTCGTACCATTGGGTTGAAGTAATATAAAGTGGTGCGACAGATTCAACGTTCTTTAACGCTAGTGCTTGATATAAAGGTCTGGAGGAAAACGTTACTGGTTGCAATACAGTTGAAGAGAGAGAGCTAACTAAAACAATATCTGCATTAAAATTCAAAGGTAATTGCAACGCCCCTTCTAAAAAGGCATTTCTCAGCCCAAGCTGCATAAAAATGAGAAATGTAATGCAAAAAATTCCTACAATTCCCGCTATAGTTTGATTGCGTTGATATCTCAATTGCAACCAAGCAATGGGAATTTTTTGAATTTCAATTACAAAACGTCGAATCATTCTTTAAGTCCTATTGATACATCAACTTTGAGATTTGTCATTCCTGCTACAACACGGCTATTTTCCCGATTCAGGAGAATTTTTACTTCTACCACATGAGCATCCACATCTGTTGCGGCATCTGTATCTAAAACATCGCGTTTACCAATTTCTAAACCCACTTGAGATACTTTTCCAAAGAGCGGTTTAGTGAGGCTGGGACTGGTAATCGTTGCTGTTTGGCCTAGATGTATTTTAGGGATATCTGTTTCGTAAACCTCTGCTACTACCACCATTTGCATCGTATTACCTAAACTCACGATGCCTTTCGTCCCTACCATTTCACCGGGAAAGGTTTGCACCTTAATGATTTGTCCAGCTCGGGGCGATCGCACCACACTCAAGGCTAATTCCGCCTGAGCCTGCACCACCTTTGCCTTTGCCTGTTTCACTTCTGCCTGAGACAACTGCACATCTACCGGACGAACTTCCGCCAAACTATTCAAAGAGGCACGAGCTTGACTCACCTGTCGTTGTGCCGCTTCCATCCCCAAGCGTTTGCTATCGTACTGGGAAGCCGAAACCGCTCCCTCATGGTACAAACTGCGATACCGTGACTCCTCCATCTGAGCATTTTTCAATTCCGCTTCCAAACGAGCGATCGCCGCTTGTTGAGCTTGTAAATCTCCCTGTTTCGCCCCCGCTCGTACCTGCATTAATCGCGCTTGGGCTACTCTCACTTCTTCTAGCGCCATATTCACAGTTGCCAAACGGCGAGTATAATTATCCAACACCGCAAGCACTTGCCCCGCCTTCACCCAATCTCCTTGCTGCACACGTAGCTGTTGAATGCGGGCTGATTCCGTTGAAGAAGGCGGAAACACTTGAATCACTTCTCCTTCAGGTTCCACACGCCCCAAAGCCGTCACCGTTTGCAGCACCACTGGAGTTACAATCACTGGCTGAGGTTTAACTGCTTCACTCGTCCCCATCATCCGATATGCGATCGCCCCACTAAGCGCGATCCCTCCATAAAATAATGTACTTAAAAATACGGATAATATAGTATTTTTACTGTTATCACTACGGGTAAATAAATGTGTCATAGTTCTTTCTGCTTGGAGTATAAAACTATTGTTAGATATAAGATATAAGTCAACTTCACCTTGATAAAGTAAGAGATAAAAGCATAAATTATCTGGTCAAGTTTTTATCCCTACAATATATATTGTTCCCATTTTTACTGCCAATCGCTATATACTGACTTCTGCAAGAAACTGAGTCATATCGTCTCCGCTTGATTACTTATTAAACGCAAAGAACCCCACCCCGCATTTGCTGACACAAACGCTCCCCTCCCCGCAAGCGGGGAGGGGTTGGGGGTGGGGTGTTAGGGACTTTTGCAAGAAGTCTAATATCAAGCCCAAGCCTTTATAAGGGTTTCACCTTAAGTTGACACCAATGGTTACGGGTATCTCCCCTTGAAAAACAAGCTAACCGAATGGTTTTAAGATGCCATTGTGAAGCAATTGCTAATAAATCTATAACTATATATATACTTTTCATAGCGGTGATTTGGCGATCGCTGCCCAAACTCTATGGTGAACCTGAAGAATTGGTGTAGGATATTTTGCTTCGAGTAATGTCGCCAATTCCTGGTCAAATACTTCTACCTTTTCTGGTGTCATACTGGCTCCCACGCCTGCACTCGCCCGAATTCGCCCCCGCCAAGCTTCGTGTGTATAAGATACAAATACATCATAAGAAAATGTGCGGATTTCTCGGAATCCTCCTTCGCCAATGTCTTGTAACCACAAGGGATACATACCATTCCCGCCGCCCAGATTCCACGCTGGATTATGAGCCTTAATCAGTTGTTCTGTTGCTTCAACTACATTACCTTTTAAAGGTATCCAATCAAAATGTGCGATCGCGATCAAGCCATTTTTTCTTAATATCCGAGTAATTTCCTGGACAGCACGAGGACGATCAAACCAATGCCAACATTGTCCAGCAGTGACTACATCTGCACTTGCGTCTGGTAACTCGGTATTCTCGGCGGTTGCGACTCGATAATCTACTTTCAGTTGCATAGATTCGCTTAACTGTCTCGCTTGTTCTAAAAGTGATGCTGATGGATCTATGCCAATTACATCAGCACCTCTATCGGCAAAGCCCCGTGCTAATGTTCCTGTTCCTGTGCCGAGGTCAACAATATTCTGCCCTGGTAAACCTATACCATATTCAGACAATCTATTAAATAATGAACTGGGAAAACCAGCGCGGTGTTTTGCATAATCAGTAGCAGTTGCACCAAAATCAATTTTCATACCTGCAAAACTATTCTTGTAACAATTGTCTGGGCTAAAAGTTCTCTACCCACGGGCGTAGTTCTATATCATTAAATATTTGCTCATTACTAAAGCGAATCACTGTAAATTGATTAGATTTTAACCAGTTTTCCTGATAAAATATTGAGCTTGCTGATTTGCATGAATACTACCATCTAATTCGATAATGATAATTAGTAATTTTTCGTGACAATAAAAATCAGTGATATATCTACCAATATTATGTTGTGTACAAAATTTTGTATTTAACAAACGTCTATTTCTTAAACCCTCACCCCTAGCCCCTCTCCCTCTGGGAGAGGGGAACAAGATAAATCTTGTTGATATTTATTCTCTTCTTCCTCTTTTTCTTGACTCCCTCTCCCAAAGGGAGAGGGTTGGGGTGAGGGTTTATATTCCATAATTCTGCACCTACAACAAACTCATTTGTCCCCTTATCTTTTCCCTTTTTTATCCAGACTTAGAGCGGTTGTAAGTTTTGATTAATCTTTCAGACAATGCAAATTAACAAAAAGTTGCTGCACATCTAAACTCATTTGCGATCGCAGCTTAATTGCCATACATTTTTTAGGGTGACGAACATAATGGGGGGCTGCTACCACCAGCAACGGAGGCAGCAGCCCAATAAGCAGCATTTTCACCCAGAGAAACGAGATTTGAAAAGGGTTTGGGCTTAAGTTGACACCAATGCCCTCAATCCTTACCCACTTTTAACCGTTAAGCACTTCCTCTTGATAAGTTTCAATTACACAGTCAGAAGTAGCATAGGCTACGCAGGTGAGGACGAATCCTGCGTCAATTTGCTCGTCGTCTAAGAAGTTCCGATCATGTTGGTTCACTGTACCTGAAATCAGCTTCCCGGTGCAGGTAGAGCAAGAACCAGCGCTACAGGAAGAAGGCAAGTCCAGATCGTATTCCTCGTTAGCGATCTCTAAAGCTCATCTTCTTGATGGGTTAAGATTGTACAGTCAGAAGTAGCATAGGCAACACAGGTGAGGACAAATCCATCGTTAACTTGCTCGTCATCTAAAAAGTTCTGATCGTCTTGGTTAATCGTACCTGAAATCAACTTGCCGGTGCAGCTAGAGCAAGAACCAGCCCTACAAGAGTAGGGTATGTCTATGCCTTCGTCATCGACAGCGGCATCTAAGATGTACACATCATCTTCAACATTAATTGTTTTATCGCCTTCTGGGGTCTTTAATGTGACTTTATAAGTTGCCATGTAACAATCCCTAGTTCTAATAAACTCCATATTCGATACTACGAGTTTATGTGCTGCTAGTCTAGAGTTGATTGTATTTGACTGTTCTAGATTTTCAGACGCTTAGTGGGGCTAGTTTACATATACCAGGAACTCGACAGAAAAATCACACAAGGAAAAATGCTGCGATCGCTTCAGCAAATCCCTCAAATGAACTATAATCTCTAGCCACGATCGCAACATTCATACCCAACTTTTGGGCATTAGCAGTTGTATAAGGGCCAAAACATGCAATAACACAATGTTCATAATCGCTTTGTGAGTTGACCATTGTCAAAAAGCTTTCTACTTCCGCCGTGCTACTAAAGGCAATTACATCAATAATTCCTTGACGTATCAGATTTAATTCAATACCGTAGATACTTGTGTCTAAACCCTGTGTGATATATGCAGGTACACGAGTTACTTCTATGCCCAATTGCTGCAAATCCCTAATTAAATTGGGTACAACATCAGGCTCAGGTAAACCTACAACTTCTGGAGCCGGGATCAGCACTTTTTTCTCATGAATTTGCGGAAGTTTCGCTAATTCAGCTACAATTCCGGCTGGGCTAGATTCTATTGGAATTAAATCTACCTTGCCACAAAAAGATAATAAGCTTTCTGCGTCTTTTCCTAAAGCACATAAGTGACATTTTTCAAGCGCAGAGATGGGAATATGTAAATCATTCATGCGGTGAAAAAATGCAGTGATGCCATTTCTACTTGTAAAGACAATCCAATCAAATTCGTCTATATGAGCTAAAGCGACATCTAACTGAGTATAGTTTGATAAATAGCAGGTTTCGATGGTAGGCATAAAAACAGGTAAAGCACCTTTTTTAATGATTTGTTCGGATAACCTATAAGCATAATTTCTCGGTGCTGTTACTAAAATTCTTTTGCCATAGAGAGGTAAGTTTCTAGATGGAGTCAACAGGTTGATTTCTCTTGATTCGATGTGCATTGGTTCATCTCCCATTTCATTGCTATTCCACTTTAGAACGCAATACGCTTGAAATTTTCCCTTTCACCGACCATGTACATCGCTTCAAATCTGAAAAAGAATCTAGAGATGTAGCATTACTAGGTCTCTACAAGGGTTTTAGATAACGCATATTTAATTTCACTCCTATGTCTATTCAGCAAGACCAAAAAGCTGATGTAAATCCTAGCCATTTTTCTAGGATGAATTACTCCCCATTTTTCCGATGTCATCTGTATTGAGAAAACGGCACGATCTGAATATCTAAAAACATTTGCGGAAAATCTTATGTCTTCATTACTGGCTTTGTCGAACAGTTTAGCTGATACCGTAGAACAAGCTGGAAGTGCTGTGGTTGCAGTAAATGGAGGTACTCGTGTTTCCCCAAGCGGCATTCACTGGCGTAATGGCATCATTATCACCTCTGATGAGTGCCTCCAGCGCTATGACGATATCACTATTACCTTATCAAATGGTAACACTGCACCAGTAACACTCGTCGGTCATGACTCTAGCACCGATATCGCTGTTTTTAAGCTAGAAAATGTAGAAATACCTGTGGCAAAAATTGGCGATGCCAAAACGCTCAAAGTTGGTCATTTGGTACTAGGACTGGCAAGAGGTAGCGAAGGTGACTTAAGGGCGGCTATGGGTGCAGTGAGTGTGGTTAGCGGTGCTTGGCGTAGTATGAATGGCGGGAATATTGACCAATTCATCCGCCCAGATATCACCCTTTACTCTGGCTTTGCAGGTGGGCCGCTCGTAGATGCGGCTGGTTTTGTGGTAGGCATGAATACATCGGGGCGGCGTGGTACTGCTCTGACAATTCCCACTGCTACAGTCGATCGCGTGGTTGACCAATTAGTAGCAAAAGGACGCATTTCTAAAGGATACTTGGGTGTAGGAATGCAACCTGTACGTTTACCAAAAAACCTGAAAACTGCTCTCAATTTAAGTTCGGCAACTGGGGTAATTGTTGTCAATGTTGAGCCTTCCGGGCCTGCTGACAATGCAGGTATACTGCTTGGCGATGTTTTGGTAACGTTTGATGGCGTAACTGTGGGCGATACAGGTGATGTGCTGGCGCTGCTCAATAGTAGCGATCGCATTGGTAAAGCTGTCAACGTGCAAGTTGTGCGGGGTGGAGTGTTAATTGAGTTAGCGATCGCAGTTGGCGAACGACCTACTAAGGAGGAATAATCCCAATTTGGGATGGGTTTAACTAGCTTTGTGAAGATTTATCTAAATTTTCTATTCATTTGAGCTTCTGAACTCGAAACTTTGACCTCTGAACGCGGAACTTTGACCTTTTTGCTCAAATGTTGAGCTTTTGAACACGAAACTTTGGCCTTTTTGCTCGAACATTCAAGCTTTGAACACGGAATTTTGACTTTTTTGCTCAAACGTTCAAGCTTTGAACTCGGAACTTTGACCTTTTTGCTCGAACGTTGAGCTTCTGAACTGGAAACTCCGACCTTTTTGCTCGAACGTTTGACTGATTTTACTTTGACACGCTCAAAAATTGTATAACATGGCAAACACAACATTAATTAACGTCGCTGCTGAATTGACAGAGGTAGCTGCTAAACTACGCGAGCGCACTGTTAAAGTAAAAAGTGGCTCTCTAGGAGTCGGTTCTGGTGTAATTTGGCAACCTGACGGACTAATTATCACTAATGCCCATGTGGCAACCAGCAATCGCGCAACTGTGGAATTGGCAGATGGAAGGGTATTTGATGCAGTGCGTACCCAATTCGATCCGCAGCAGGATTTAGCCGCCCTGAAAATTGTTGCCACTGATTTAACTGCTGCAACTATCGGCAATTCTGAAGCGCTACGAGTGGGTGAATTAGTCTTGGCGGTGGGTAATCCCTTTGCTGACAGTGGCGCTGTGACAACTGGAATTATCCATGCAAATAATCCACGAGCAGTTATGGCCGATTTGCGGCTATATCCTGGTAATTCTGGGGGGCCACTTGCCGATTGTCAAGGCCTTGTTGTGGGAATTAATACGATGATTGTTAATGGTTTGGCTGTGGCAGTTCCCAGCAACACCGTTGAGCGTTTTTTACAGGGAAATAGTCGTCCGCAACTGGGAGTTACACTGCAACCTGTGCTTTTAGGTAGGCGTAGCTTGGGTTTATTGGTGCTGTCAATTCTACCTGACAGTGCGGCAGAAAATGCTGGTATACAAATCGGCGATGTTTTAATTGGAGTTTCGGGGCGATTATTCACTAGCATAAATGACTTAACCAAATATCTCCATGAAAGTAAAGGATCTGTGCCGCTACAACTCCTACGCGGTAGACAGCAATTCGTGATTTATGTTGCCGTGCAGTCCGATAAAACTGCTGTGGAGGCGACATGATCCGAGTGATGGTGGTTGCTACTTCCCCTGTGGTGCGGGCAGGGTTATCAGCTGTGGTGACTACCAATCCTCGGTTGACGGTTGTGGGGAGTGCATCCGATTTAGATGTATTGGCGAGTGAAGTTGGGCAATTACAGCCGGATGTGGTGCTGGTAGATTTGAGCGGTAATTTTCAACAATCGGTATGGGAAAAATTGCTGGTTATTCAAGAACAGCAATATCCATTAGGAACGATTGTCATTGTTGAAGAACTTGACAGCATCGACTTAGAGACAGCGTTACGTTCTGGTATCCGGGGAATATTGCCCAGTACTAGTACAGAGTCAGAAATTGTTGCGGCTGTGGAAGCGATCGCTTTTGGTTTGCTGGTGCTGCACCCGGATGCTGTAGAATTACTGTCTATCCGCGAAAAAGTAGTAACAAATCCCGTACAAACCTTGACACCACGGGAGATAGAGGTTTTAGGAATGCTTGGATCGGGGTTGGGAAATAAAGCGATCGCAAAACGTTTGCATATTTCTGAGCATACCGTCAAATTTCATCTCTCATCCATTTTTCAAAAGCTCAGTGTCTCCAGCCGCACTGAAGCTGTTGCTGTGGGTGTGCGGCTGGGTTTGATTATGCTTTGATCGATAGACTTCTTGGCATTGGGGGAAAAGGGTAAGGGGTAAAGGGGAATGGTACAGAAAAGATACAGCCCATGCTCTGACTCGTTCTGACTGGTTCCCTGCCTTTAGGCAGGGAATCCATTCTGGGAGGCTCCGCCTCCAGTAGCTTGACAAGAGGCAGAAGCCCACTTTAAATACATTCTCAAGCCTCTAGGCTGGGAACAAGACGACACAAGCCTTTGGGCTTTACAAGCGTGTCATTCGGGTGCATGTTAAAGGTATGGAATTTTCCCTTACCCATTAACATGCACCTCAATATCTTGTAAAAATAACTTTTGCAAGATGTCTATTAAAAATATGAGATCGTTATCAATACAGAATACAAGAAGGGTATTCTGACCGAAAAAGCAGATATCCCTCTTCTGTCACTTTCCTAGTATTCTGAATAAAAGGATTAAAAGAAAAAACTC
>NZ_JAVRCE010000085.1:0-28911 GCF_034530915.1 Nostoc sp. DedQUE09 | reverse complement strand
CATTGGTGGTCACAGTTAAAAGCGTTCTGAAAACAATTTTCTCCTAAGACTGCATACTGAATGCCTTTCAGCATGGTAAAAGCACAGACCTATTTATCTTTTAAAGATGCAATCACTCCCATTGCTCCCAGTCAGACGTGGAAATGCGTGAACCCTGAGCCAAATGAATAGCCCAAAGATTCAAAATATTCTAACCTTTGATCAGTGCTTTGCTATCCAAGCATTACGGTTTGGGAGGTACTATTCTTAGTATCTCGTAAACGATAGTGCCAATCGAATGGCACTTTCTTTGATAAAGGTAGCTTTCTCTCCAATGCCTCATTCAAGGTGTAGACATCTCCAATTTTGATCCTGTTCCCAATAAATCACGCCATCCATTCAGTCCACTGTGGAGTATCTGCCACCAATTTAGCAAACTTCTCTGGACTTGCATCTTCAAACTCCAGCATTACACCCAACCGTTTATCAGGGGTTAAGGTGCTGAGTAATTCTTTGACCGCATCAACCCCATTCTCCACCCGCTCAATCGCCAGCCGAGCATAATATTTAACCCGCTCCCACCAAGAATGACTCAGTTCTACAAATCCGTTATAATCAAACCAATAAATCTGAGAAACAAGAGAATCTAACTGTGCCAATAATTAAAATACCAAAACATTATCTTATATATCAAGATGAAGATTCAATTACAGTAGATATACCAGAATCAATGCTGTTAGATTGGGAAAAAAACTATAAAAAAGTTACTCAAACTAAAGGAATTTTAAAGCATAAAAAAGAAGCCATGCTGGCTCATTTAGATGCTGTACGTCAGGAGTGGGACGGATGAGATACGTATATGATACAAATATTTTTATTTATTATCTTGCGGATGAACCAACAGTTAATTCATTTTTTACAGAAGAATTTCTCAATTTACACGAAGTTTTGATATCACCAATTATCTACATAGAATTATTAAGTTTTGCAGGCTTAGAAAAAGAAGAAGAGCAAGGGATCAGAGATTTACTATCCCAGTTTTACTCAGTTCCCTTGTTAAGAGAGATTGAAGAGCAGACAATCCAATTGAAACGACAGTATAAAATTAAGCTTCCTGATGCAATTATTGCTGCTACTGCACTACATAAAGACGCATTTTTGGTTACAAGAAATGCTAATGATTTTCAAGGGATTGCTGAACTAAAGATTGAAAATCCTTTTATTAAATAAGGTAGGAATAATTTGGTCAGAGCGATGTCTGCGACGGTCTATTCGATCTCTACACAGCCATTAACCAATCGCACACCACAGACCTACGGCTTATTAGAAATTAAGAAAGCACTCTTGTGCAAAACGGAAAATCGATGATGCTGCGCTCGCAGCATTGGCAGAGGAGTTAAAAATAGGAAAAGGCTTTAGTAGCTATGGTGCAATAGTTGAGTGGTTGAAACAAGAACATGGACAAGATATAGAGTATGCAACGGTTTATGCCTGGGTTCGATATCGATGCTTGAGCAAAACTAAAAGGGTGCCCGCCAAGATACCTGCAAAAAGAGACACGTTGTAAAGAAATATTGCAAACAACCCCTTGTTAATTTACTAACTTGCCCAAAAATAATATTAGGCAAATCAAATTTTTGCACCGTAAAACCAAGCTTTCACCTCTTTTTATCCCTGACTCTTGCCCAAAAATGACCCTTTTAGGGAATGTCTTCATTTGAATAGTCAAGTTGAGGTTGAGGCTGAAACAACGGTAAATCAAGGTTTTTGGCACTTAAATTTACAAAACTTTACAACGTGTCCCGTTTTGCGCGTATCTCGGTGGCTACCCGAATATGGGCAAAATTTTCATAATAGCCGGAAGTGCTGTATTGCAGATGCTGGAGGTATTGAAATCATGAATAGCATTTACTAAACACAGCCATGTTTGAAGGATTTGGTCGTAGTAAGAAAAAACCAGTGCTTGAGGACAACGAACTGATCACTCCCAGCGCCGCCAGTCAAAAGGTCAACTTCAGCAACACCTCTTGCTGGTGTATCTGTTCCTGTGAGTATGTCGCCACCTTCATCTCCAAACAGGCGATCGCTTCCAGTGCCGCCGAAGGCAGAATCATTCCCACGTCCACCATAGAGAAGATCGTTACCATCGTCCCCAAACACGGAATCGTCACCATCACCACCTGTAATGTAGTCAATTCCTGCATTACCACGGATGTTATCATTGGCTGCACCACCCGCTTGTGTGTCGTTGTTAGCGGTACCCAAAAGATTCAAAGCAACAATAGTCAAATTGTTTTTTGTGCTGGTATCGTTCTGCCCAGTAAATTCAGCATTGACTACTGTATTCAAGTTCAGGAGAATACCGTTGGACTGGGTAAAGTTATTGCCTTGGAGTAATTCTGTATAGAGAATATTGGCATAACCATGATTACCAGCAAAATTCCACTGTCCAGGCTGAAATAGCTCCTTCCAGTTGGCATAGACATCCAGGGTAGCCAAGCGAGCATCATAGCCTAAAGTTTCACTAGTATGAATAGATACAATACGATTGGCGTCGCTCGGATCTAAGCGTTCGCTTGCTGCTTTGCCTTCAAACTCAGGTCCTGCGGGGTCGAGTCCTACTATTTTCGCAAGAGAACGCCCTGAAACACTACTGGATATGGTAACAATTGAAAAATATGTAATTTTATATCCAGAAAAAATACACCTGATTTCTAATATTACTGGTGTCAACAAATTGAGAAATCAGTCTTTAGTCTCAAGTGGTTTCGGCTAAATCAGAAAAATTTTGACAAATAAATCGTAAAACTTTTGACATTAAAAACTTTGGGTATGCCTGAATGAAATGTAAGCGTCCAAAGGCGTAGATTCTTTTAAAACAAAGAAAACTCTTTGCGTTGAGGACAATCATTAATATCTGTGCTTGTCAATTTCTAGGCTAAGTTATTAAGGAAAACTTTGCCGTTCTCTGTCAAAAAACACTATGCCCCCTTGGATATTTGCTAAGTTGTTTTTCCAGGAATTAGAAAATTTTTACTTAGGCTTGTCTGTAAATTGGTTGTCAAAAGAGGCAAGGTTGTTCAAGTATGTAGCTATTTATTTAGAATGCAGTTAAATTGCACCCCCATTTGTGAAATGCTGTAATAAGCGCAATATGTAAGGAGAAGATCTCCATGACATCAAAAGGCAGGAAGAAGACCTCACGGCGTGGTTTTATCCAAGGGGTGGCTATTAGTACAGCTGCTGTAAGTGCAGCAGAGTTACTAAAAAAAGAAGTGGCAGATGCTGCAAGTATTGGAGACGATCAGGCAATCCCTCTCCAAAGTACTAAATTTGATTTTATTCAGAAATCGGCAGCCCTAGAGCCAGATAAGATTGTAGATAGTGCTTGTCAATTCTGCAATTCTTTGTGCCGATTGAAAGTTCATCTCAAAGACGGACGCATCATAGATGTGTTAGGTGAACCAAATGACCCAGTACAGGCTGGTGGCTTTTGTATCAAGGGACCAATGATGACCCAGCTAGTCTACAATCGTTTTCGCTTGAAAAGCCCAATGAAGCGGGTTAGTGGAAATAAAGGTGACAGCAATTCTAAATTTGAGCCAATTTCTTGGGATGAAGCACTTTCAATTATAGCTAGCAAGTTTTTGACACTTAGGGATGCAGGTGAAGCTAGAGCGATCGCGAACAAAACCTCTGGCAGACTCCCACGGGGGACAGGTTCTCTGGTCGGACGCTATTTTAGTATGCTGGGTAGTCCTAATAATACCGATGTTGGGCCTGTATGCAACGATGCAGGTGGCAATGCTTTGGCATGGACATTTGGCTTGGGTAATTTTACAAACGGTTACGGAATTGATAATGCGACTAAAAAAGAAGACTTGGGATCTGCTAAATTCTTTCTGTTTTTAGGTACGAATCAAGCGGAAACCCATCCTGTAACCTTTGCCTATCTTCTCAAAAGTCGTGTTCAGACCAAAGCCAAACTAGTAGTTATCGACCCACGTTTGACTCCTACAGGAGCGCAAGCTGATGAATGGATTGCACCTAAGCCACACACTGACTTGGCTTTGATTTTGGCAATGCTCTATCACATCGTGACTAACAACTTATACGATGCTGCTTTTGTAAAAGAGTGGGTACTGGGTTTTGATGAACTGAAGAATCACCTCAAGAGCTTTAATTACACACCAGAGTGGGCTGCAATTGTAACGGATGTTCCAGCATTAAAGATTAGGCTTCTAGCTGAGGCTTATGCCAAAACTAAACCTGCTGCGATTTTCTGCAACGCTGGGATTTCTCATCAATTAGGGGCTTTTGACACTTACCGTTGTTTGACATTCCTAGCTGCAATTACAGGTAATATTGGTATTCCTGGTGGTGGTTGCAATTTCATGCACAATACTTGGCCAGGGGAATTGAATTTGCCAGCGATTATTGGTAAAACACCTAACAAAGATATTGCACTACCAATTGGGCCAGATTATTTTGCGGAATCGATCATTTCAGGTGAACCTTATCAACTTAAAGCGATCGTTACTCAGGGGAATCCTCTGTTGGCTTGTTCAGACACAATTAAAGTAAAACAGGCTTACCGTCAATTAGAATTTTATGTTTACACTGGATTGTTTATGGAAGAGTCAGCGTACTATGCTGATATTATTTTGCCCGTAACCAGTGGTTTTGAAATGGAAACCGTTTATATGCGGCGGGATGATCGAGCAATCCGTTGGCAAGAACAAGTGGTTACTCCGATAGGTGAGTCCAAACCAGATTGGCATATCTGGATTGATTTAGCACACGCCACAGCGAAATTAGACAAACGCAATCCGCCTGAATACTGGAGGGAGAACTTTCCTGATTCTTGGAAAGACTATCGTCATCTGTGGGCAACTTTTTTAAGGAATACTCCAGGAATGGGAGGTATGACCCAACAAAGACTATCTCAAAGAACAGAACCCTTGCGTTGGCCTTGTCCAACAGTAGATCATCCTGGTGTCAGCACACTTTACTTAGATCATGCATCTTGGTATGAAGCCGCATCAGCTCTTAACCCTGATAACATTGGTAAGCGATTCCTAACTCCCAGTGGGAAAGTAGAAATTTATACTCCACAATTGCAAAGTCGGCTAGCTGAGGCTGGACACTCTGCTCTGCCAAGCTTCTATACCCATCCAGAGGTGACAGGTAAGCATCCAACCATTGAATACACATCTGAGTTGGTAAAAAATCCTGTGAATTCACAGGCTCTGACTCAAAACATTAAATTAGGAAAAATCTCTTCTGGGAAAGTACACAAGCAGTACCCACTGATGGGAATGACTGGTAGATCGAGTGTAGTTCATTTCCACTCTGTAACTCACTGGACTTATACAGGCAAGCAAATGAATGGTGTTCGCCTAGTACAAATCCATCCAGAGGCAGCAAAAAAAGCAGGCATAAAAAATGGTGATGAAATCATAGTTGAAAGCCCCAGAGGCTCAATCATTGGCACTGCATTGGTTTGGTCAGGAATTCGAGAAGACACTATTTTTGTCCCTAACTGGT
This sequence comes from Nostoc sp. DedQUE09, assembly GCF_034530915.1. Lineage (NCBI taxonomy): Bacteria > Bacillati > Cyanobacteriota > Cyanophyceae > Nostocales > Nostocaceae > Nostoc > Nostoc sp. DedQUE09. The sequence continues at coordinate 23,385 of NZ_JAVRCE010000085.1, read as the reverse complement.
TTGGACCTGGGCAGAAAATGGCAGAAGAGTTTGGAACTCCCTACTATGAGTCAGTTAATATCTTGATAGATAAACAATATTATGACAATCTTTCAGGACAGCAGGCATTTAAATGTTTTGCCTGCCAAGTCAAAAAAGCATAAGGATTATTCGTTCCAAGTGATAGCGTAGCGTAAAGCCAACTCTTGGAGAGGCTGTGCCCTAAGCGTACTCCTACGCTTTAGAAGTGCAACTTTGACTCAAAGAATTTTTTGAATACTACTCGGGTTTTGCATTTTGAACCCATAGTTTGGTTTTGGGAAAGGGTTAAAGGGTAAGGATTAAGGGTTTTAAATTTCCCTTTTCCCCTGCCCCTTATCCCCAGAGGGGGCCCCACCTTCCCCTTTCCCCCAAAACCTGACAAGTATTGGGCTTAAACTACATACTTACAAGAAGTGGAGTGTCTTAGATTAGACTTCTTAAACCTCTGATAGCATCTAAAGTTAAACCTCAAACTCCGATTTAAATTTGTGCCAATTACTTTCTCATCAAAACCCTTCGGCTTGTTCTGTAGAACCCACTTCTAGCAAGAATCGCTAGAAAAGCGAACGCACCTAAACCAAACCAATTTTCCGGCTCAGGAACAGATTGTACCCCTAAAGAGGCAGAGTAAGAAAGCTCATCAGTATCAGGATCATTTTTTAAAGGTATGCTGTAACTTGCTTCAATAGTTTTCAATCCCTCTTGCGTCCAGGGGATGGAAAAGATGCCGTCTTTATTCACATCTTCTATTGATTGCCCCAAATATTCCACTAAAACATCTTTTATTGGCGCTCCGTCAAATAAAACCTGAACCTCAAGATTTTCTCCTGTTGCAACCTCAAAGGGATTTTCTAAAGGAACAATTTCGAGTTGAAGACCTAATGGCTCCTTTATCGCATCAGACCAGCTATAGAGGCTTTTGGGGTAATTAAAAGAGCGAAAGGCTTGAGTGTATTCGGTTGTTGCTTCTTTTTTAGAGATGTTTAGATACTGGTTATCCGGGGTAACAACGTAAAAGCCTCGGTCTACAAAGGCGGATAGTGCTGCAACGTCTTTGTTAGGAATGATAGATATTCCATTTGGAAAATTCTTGATTTCAATAGGGACAACTGCTTTGGTTAGATTGTAAGCTGTGAGTTCCTTAACACTTGCCGGAGCATAGGAAAGTACTGAGTCTTCCCCCTCCTCTGGATGACCGAACAATAGCGGAATATCTTCGCCCTGATTGCCAAAGTAGAGAGAGTGAGCTACAGCAGGCTGAACCATTATCGGTAAAATGGTAATAGTCAAAAGCAACTCTCTTAGCCGGATTGTAATCATTTTGCTTCTCGCTAATGTGTCGTTTTCGTATTGCTTTTGATACAGTTTTTTTGGTACCAAAAATAACTTTATTCAAGGATGACAGCGCAGTAAATAATTTGTTAATAAAGATAAAATCTCTTATGAGTAGCGATAGTCTAACTATTACTACTTACAAGGTATTTTTTCTTACTACCTGTGCGTGTCAATTTCCAGACTAAGTTATTAAGTAAAACTTTGCCGTTCTCTGTCAAAAAACACAATGCCCCCCTTGGGCATTTACTAAGTTTTTTTCCACGAATCAGAAAAATTTTATACTTATACTTGCCTGTAAATTGGTTGAATTGGTTGTCAAAAGAGGCAAAGGGCAAGGGGAAAAGCTGATACGGAGCTTGTTTTGCTCCAGTTCAAGGGAACAAAGAAGGAAGGGGCTTCTCAATTCTTGGAGGGCAGAGTAAAAAGGTACTAACAGCAATTAATCTAATTTTATTCCTAAAGATAGATGAGTTCTTTAATTAAATCATTGTGTTTATAACACGGTTTTTCATTAAAAATTTAATACTATTTTTAGTATTTACATAATTTTTTTTCAATATGTAAAACTCTAGTGTTAAATAGCAACAGGACTTACGCAACTGGCACAGCGTGATCGCAATATTATAGTATTTATGTACTAAGTAAAAGTCGCGTACCCAGAGGGCATGGCTGAAATTAGTAACAGTAATTGGCTGTGTTAAGTATTCTTCAAATCATGAGAAAATTAGTTGAGGAAGCATAAAATAAATCTTGTAGTTTATGAGATTTACTAAACTTAATTATTGCCAGTACTTGTTAAGTAGTCAGATTAACTATACTCTGACAAATTTGGCAGAGCATTTAGAGCAAATTAGTCATGATAAAATTAACCGTTATCTTAAGAATGAAAAATTAACACCACGTTTACTTTGGGATAATGTTAAAGATATCGTTCAAGTAAGTGATAGCGCATATCTGGTTTTTGATGACACAGTACGCAGATATTCGATACGCCACAGAAATAGAGACAAGCAAAAGGCAATATAGTGGCAACCAACATGGTGTCATCCAAGGTATTGGACTCATAAATTGTATCTATGCCAATTTATGAAATCGGAAAGTTTTGGATAGTGTATAAAACAGCCAGATTACAGGGGATATATTACGGAGCCTTCTTTCAAGACAATCTTTCCCTCACCAACTGGGTCAACAGTCAAAACATCGGTAAAACACTGTACTGCTTAGGAGACGGACATGACGGCATTTGGAATCTATTTTCAGAAATAGCCGATTTAAACGGCTGACTCGCACCCACCTTTGGATAAGTAAATAAATCGCACAAACTCTGTGACTCTTGTACTTCGCTCTTTTACAATCGCGAATAGTTTTGTGTGCCTGTGTATGCCAAAACCAAGAGCTAACGATGCGGAACTTGACAAAATCGCTCGATTTGAGCAGATTAAGAAAGCGATTACAGTTTTAGAAAAACAACAAGCTATTATATTAAGGCAGGGGGCGCTTGCTCCACAAGGAGCTTGGGTAGCTCGTTACCAAGTCCGCCAAAATTTGAAGAAATATTGGTACTACAAATTACAAGCTTCTACTCCTTGCTTACCTCAAGCGACATCTTCAAAACTGAGTCAATACAAGCATTTAGGCAAAGCTGGTACTACTGAACATATTGATGCTGTTATGTCTGTTTTCAGACGTTCTCTTTGGGATGAGATACAGAAAATAATTGATACCCTTGATGATTGTCTACTAGATATTAGTTCTGGTTCTGAGCAAGAGGAGGAAGATCCACAAGATTGAGTCCCCCCATCTTATTCGCGACGATTCATCGCGAATAATTTTCCTTTCTTTATTTTTGCAAAATTGCGATGCTCCCTCGCTAGAGCTATAGTTACTGACCCGCCGATATTAATTTTAGATGAATCCACTGGCGCTCTCGACCCAGTAAGTGAAGCCCAACTGCTAGATAGACTGCTGTCTCATCGGCTGGGCAAAACCACAATTATGATTAGCCACCGCCCCAAAGTTATTGGGCGAGCTGATTGGATTGTACTGCTGGTGAATTGCGGCTCGTTCAAGCTGCTACCGAAGGTCAGGTGACGCAGGTTTTTGTTGCAGAAAATCAAGTTGTCAAAAAAGGGGATATCATTGCTACTATTGATAACTCAAAGCTACAAACCAAAAAGAGCCAACTGCAAAGCAACATTGGGCAAAATCGTTTACAACTCTTTCAAATTAATGCCCAGATTAACGCCATTAATAGTCAGGTTTTAGCTGAAACTGAGCGCGTCAACCGTGCGATCGCTGGTGCTGAAGCTGAATTAAGCAGTCGCAGCCGGGACTATAAAGACAAGCAAATTACTACCGCTACTGATGTCGAAGAAGCGAATGCCAATGTCAAAGCCACGGATGCTATTCTGAAAGCAGCCCAGTCAAAGCGAAATCGCTATGAGACTGTAGCTAAAGCCGGAGCATTGTCTCAAGATCAATTTGAGGAAGCACAACTAGCTGTTCGCCAGCAAGAACAAGCACTCTTAGCAGCTAAAGCCAAATTGCAAAATGTCCAAACTGCCCTCAATCCTAGTAATGCACAAGTAGTGATCGCTTATAATCGGATTGCCCAAGAAAAAGCTACGGGTCAAGCCAGCATTTCTACTTTAGACAAAGAACGCCTTGCTCTAATCCAGCAACGAATTGAAATCCAAAAACAACTAGAGCGCGACACCCGCGAACTCCAACAAGTAAATATTGACCTCAGTCAGGCTAGAATTACTGCCACAGCAGATGGGATTATTTCTAAATTAAACCTGCGAAACTCTGGTCAAACTGTTCCTGGGTCAAACCGTACAAATGCGGGTTTCTGCTTGTCCTTATCCAGATTATGGTACTCTCAAAGGCCAAGTTAAAACGATTTCTCCGGATGCAATCGCACCTCAAGGGAATGCTGCTAATGCCACCGCCACGCTTCTAGGTACTCCGATTCCAGGTAAATGCCAAAGCGTTGTAGATGAATCCCTAGAATCTGTACCCGTTCTGGCTCAGTGGGCAAATCGACGAAAAAATTTTCATCAAATCTTCCCTTCCTCTTTAGCTCACTTGGCAGTGCAGAGGGGTCATTGCAAGTTGCCACGACAAACACACCACACTGAGATTCGGACATGAATGTAAGGATATTGCCCAGAATCCTCTGTGAGACTCCACTACTGTCACCAGTCCCCGAAAGAGCTTTTTCTATTTCGTCAATCCACAGGACGCAGGGTGCGATCGCTTCGGCGGTCTTGAGTGCGCGGCGGATATTGCCCTCAGACTCGCCTACTAAACTACCAAGCAGGGAAGCAATGTCTAGCTGTAGGAGTGGTAAATTGAGTATGTTGGCAATGTTCTTAGCGACACTCGTTTTTCCAGTACCAAGATTCTTCGACTCAATCGCCGGATCATTAACAATCGAGTCAATGTGCGCCATCATTTGTTGCAGACTGCTACCGGCTTCTTGGTCAGCATTCGCTAGTAGTACCTGAACCTTCATCAGATGGCGTTCCATCTTTTTCTTGAACTGGACTGGTTTACGCCCTGGCTCCCAGTCAGCCAACTCTTCAAGTAACTGCGCGGCAAGTTGTTCACCACCAGCGATCGCAGATTCCCGTAGCCTTTGCTCCAGATTTTGGTCATACTGCTGAATGAACTTGGTAATCTGGTCAAGACACTCGGCTTGCTGCTGATTGAGTTGTTCAGAGAGGGCAGGAATAATCACTGGGCGACCAATGACGACCTGCAAATAGTCTTCAAGGTCGGTCAGAGTCGGAAATGCTCTTAGCAAGTTGGCTTTGACTGATTCTTGCTTATCGTGGGGTAATTCCCAAGTGTTAAGTGAGAGGAATTGGTCAATCCGCTCTTGATAATCTTCGAGTCCTGCTTCGTAATCAACTTTTAGCTGATTACGCAATCCAGGGGCGATATTATCTCTAATATTGATTAACTGATTCCACACAAGTGGAGCTAAATCAATCGGACAAATCCAATCACCAGTATCAGCAGACATCCATTCTTGAACCGAAGCAATCTCTTGCTTTCATTGGGCAGCAGCTTCATCAAGCTTTTTGAAAACCTTGATTCCGCGTAACCCAACTTCGGAATTTGTAACTTTAACGAGGTCTGATTCAATTTCAGACACTTCAGCTTTTAGCACATCTGCCCATTTAGGAGCGGCAGACTTTGTACTTTTCTTTAGCTGAATGCGGAAACGAATACGGGTTTTATTTAACTGTGAGAAATTGTGGCGCTCGACTACTGCATCAGTTAGGAAATTTGTAGCAATAGGATTGTCAATTGCTTGTACCATAATTATTTACCTCAATCATTGTTTTCACTCTTGATTAAGCGAAGCTTTTCTTAGACTTAAATATCTTTGTTGAAAAGGCTAGAAAAGCGGTAACTGATATGATTTGGGCAAATGCTGATAAATATCTAAATCGTGAGTTTTATACTCCCACACGTAATTATTCCAATTCCATTTGACTGTAATTTTTTTGCCATTAACAGCGATGATTTTGCCCCAATATTCATCAGCTTTAGATGGAATTACAATCAATATATCTTCAACAGCGAAATTAGACATGATTGCAATATTCTTTGTAATCAGAGCTAGACTATAACCCGATAAGTTCTTATTTATCGAACCAGACAAGGTTGTTCTTTTATGATTGCAGTCTCTAGTCTATGGCTATTTCTCAATTTGGGGATATCTGGAATAGCTCTATAGATTACTTTCTTAGAGCTTTTTTGTACCCTAATATGTCTTTTAATGACTGGTGGTTTAAGTAGAACGAGGTGAAAAAACCAAACTATGTAAAGATAAGTAAATACGTACAAAGTGTCTACAAAGGTAACAGCGATATGGGCAGTCGTTTAAGGGTATTTCTGACTAGAGAGCAAGATAAAACTCTTCTGAACCTGAGAACGGCAGATGTACCTCAGAAGGTGAAAGACAGAGCCGAAGTGATTAGATTGAGCGCACATGGTTGGTATGTAGAGAAGATAGCAGCACATTTTAACTGGACTGCCCAAACAGTCAGAGAAGTGTTGCATAGATGGGAAAAGTTAGGCTTAGAGGGGCTTTGGGAGAAACCAGGGCGGGGAGGAAAATCAAGGTGGGTGGAAGCTGACATGGTTTTCTTAGAAGAATGTTTGGAGCTTGAGCCACGTACATATAGAACCCATTTGACATCTTAAGAAGAAACTGCAAGCCGCTTGAGCATCAGTCTGACAAAACAGAGGTTGATCTTGGTCGTCGCATGAGACAACGTTCGCTCAAAGTTCTTCACTAGACTCTTACACCGCTCCATCCAAGCATTCGATCGTTCAATTACCCAACGAGCGACTGCTGGCACAAATCCAGATTTGCCTTGTGCCAGTTTCTCCTGTTTAGAAGGCTTTCTTGAAAGCTCAAACCGGATCTTGGTCATGATTTGGGGATACACCTTCTCTAATTCCTCAATCAAGTAGTCGATATGATAACCATGGTCAAGAAGAATGGTAATCTTGGGAATATTGACTGGTTTCGACTTAAAGTAGTCGATGTTGAGTGTTAACATCTCAATCAATCCGGCATCATCTGAAATGTTGGCTTTGGTGCAATGGGTAAAGAAGGGAAACCCCAGGGTATCAACGGCAAGATGCCTTTTAATCCCGTTGGTTGATGATTTGTAGAAACAAAAGCCCTTTGAGTTTGCACTGGCATTACAGGTGTTCTTGACTGCTTGAGAGTCAATGATGATCAAGGTTGTCCACCTCGGTTTTTTTTAATCTGTTCTCTCACCTGTTCATGTAGCGTGTTCATCAGTGTTTCAAACACACCTGCTGCTCGCCACTGCAAGGAGATGCCAATAGACGGTTGAATAAGGAGGAAAGTTTTTGGGCAAATCACACCAGTTGCACCCATTCTTGAGTTGATAAAGGATGCCATTGAGAATTTCTCGCTTTGTCCAATTAGACGGTCTTGTTCGTTTCTTTTTGGGTAACCTCTGGAGCAACAGGGGTTCAAGAATTGCCCATTCTTTGTCAGTCAGGTCGCTAGAATATGCCATGAGCATTGGATTCAAGGGGCGTGAGTACTTTAATCCAAAAATGTAAAGATGTCAAATGGGTTCTATAAGCCCGTATTCTCGCTCAATCAAACTCAACAATTTCTCTTCCACCGCAGTAAGATAGGGTCGATTCAGCTTCCCCAACAACTGCAACAGACTTTTGACTGTCTCCTCCAGCAAATCGGAATACACTCGACTGATGCGATCGCTCTTTGTTTGGTTCGACCTGGTACTTTATCTGCACAACTGAGTTCTTTTAGTGTCAGGTCTTCTTCAGCAGTTAGTATTATTCTTAACGCGCTAGGCATAAGCTATCACTTAATTTCTGCACTCTATCTATCTTACGTTTTTTTTTGGCTGACCTACTTAATGAAGAGTTAAAATCAGGTAAAATAGTTAAAATAAAGAAGTTTCCTGCCGTCAAAAAAGTGAAACTGTTCCGGGTAACTGTCTCCACCGACAGAACGGATTTTATCGCTACGAACGATTTATCTCAAGATTCTACGGACCTTGTACAACAAGTGTGTAAGGTCCGATGGAAAGTTGAGGAGTAACACCTTTGAATTAAAACAATTGACTGGCATTGAATCATGCCAATGCCGTAAGGGTCGTATTCAAAGAAATCACATTGCCTGTGCTATTTTAGTCTGGCTTAGACTCAAAAATTTAGCTTATAAAACTGGCCAAACAATCTATCAAATTAAGCATGGATTGTTATCAAATTATTTAGTTCAGCAACTAAAACGTCCGGCTGTTCCCATGTTTATCGCGTAGTTGTTTAGGCGCACGCCGCGGTTACACCGCGCCATTGCTTGTGACAGTTGCGTAAGTCCTGAAAGGTCTGCATCCCAGTCAAATCCCAATGTGGTTTCGTGTTATGCGATCGCTCCCCTCAACCATTCCACCTCTCAAACCCATTGAGTATCAAACGCATCTTGCCCAGTTCCATAAATTAAGTTCCCGTATGAGTGCCATTTAGCTATTTCTTGGGCTTCAATTTGGGGCGCGTGTAGAACAGCAAGATTTTCTTCTAATTGCTGCCTAGTTTTGGGGGCGGTGAGCGCCAGACGCACCCCTGGATGATTTAGCGCATAGCGATAACAGTCTGCTGCCGTAGGTAACTTTCCGTGCCAGTTGTGATGACCTTTGAGTAACGTTCCCCAGCGCGTACAAGTGAATGCCACCACGGGAATACCAGCTTTTTGAGCGGCAGGTAAAACATCTTCTTCAGCCTTGCGATGTGCCATATTGTAGCGGTGCATCAACACATCACACTGATGACGCTCTATCATTTCTAAAGCTATGGCTCGGTTGTGTGTGGTAACTCCCACATAGCGGACAACTCCAGAGTTCTTCCACGACCGAAGTTCATCAAGCAACACCTGAACCTGGGTTATGTCATCAGCAGGGGAGACGTATTCAATAAAAAATACATCTACCATTTCGACATTTAAACAATGGCGCACAGAGTCCAAGTAATTGCGTAAAGATTGCATATCTCGGTTTTCACTCCCCGTTGCCACCAAAACCTGCTCACGGTTTGTTAGCAAGAGAGATTTTAAGCCACCCAAGAAGTTTTCAGATTCCAGATTGTAAAAGAAAAAGTAATTAATTCCCTCTGCAAATGCTAACAAAACAGTTGCAGCATCTATCGATTGCCCTGCCAAACCCAGAATGCTTGCTGGTTGCCCAAGTAGTGTTAATAATTCCACGGTCAACTATCCGACTTCTTACTTTCAGTGTATTACGCCAGTACAATGCTAGTGAGGACATCATCAATGAATTTTAATTTTTGGGCGATCTCTTCTTCAAGCTTTCGCGTTGAGCGTCTCGCAGAGAGGAAATGTGAGATGTGCCTGGAGCAATCGGTATATTTTTCTTAATAAGTAGAGGACATAGCAGGTTAGACACTAAGTACTAGTTGTAACTAAAAATCCAGCTACATGAGTCAGTAAAGTTATTAGTCTCTATTTGCTCTTTAAAAATTATCTCAGACAACTAAGCTTAGGAAGAGCCAGTATTGGACTGTGTTTAGATGACTCAACGAGACAATCGCTAATAAATGTTTAATCCGGTTAAAATTGTGCTTTCTTAATATTGTGACAACACTAGCAATATGAAGCCATCGTGGAGAACTGGCATAATTTTAACTGCGATCGCTGGAGCTATCATCACCACTATCTTGATTTTCCAAAGAACTAAGCAGCCATCCATCGGCCTTACTGAAGAATGGATAGCTACTCAAGTGGCAGATGGGGACAGCATTACAGTCGGTCAAACCGATGGCAGCCAAATGTCAATTGAGCTTTGTGGTATTGATGCCCCTGAAGTAAAACAGGGTAATACCAATTCTCCAAAATGAGGCAACAGATGTAAATCAGGAAAGTCTTGCTGCATCTAAGTTTCTTAATTGCGAATTGCGAATTGGTATAAAACCCCAGGACAACCACTCGCCAATGAAGCAAAACAGAAACTGCAATTGCTAATCGCGGCTGCCGATAATCAACTGATAATCATTCCAGTGGACAAAGACAAGCAGGGGCGCACGATTGCAGAGGTTATGGCTTACGGTAAGGATGAGGTTGATATCAGCTTTCAAGAAGAATTGCTCAAAGATGGGTTGGCTAAAATGCGTAAGTCTGGGATGAAATGTCCAAATCATCTAGCTTTTGAACAGGCGGTTAATATAGCAAAAGCATCCAACCTTGGGGTGTGGAGCCAAAGTAAACGGCATTCTAGAGATCAGTAGTAGAAATGCTGCAACAATGGTAGCCTTATTCATTTGTTTATGTAATTTTACTGTGTAAATAGTATTAGTAATAACTTAGAATTTCAAATTAGTTCGTAAGCCAGATTAGTGATAAAAGCTTAAGATACTTCCCACAATAGATCAGGGCAAAGTTTAATTCTGTAGCTACTTTGTTTCATTACCTCTAAGCAAGCATACCTCAATATCTATGTATATTTTAGCACTAGTATTAATTTTATGAGAGAAGCCCTTCCTGAAGAAAAGACATATTTGGAGCTTTCCGAAGCTAGTGGAAGCTCTCACAAGTTTTATGAAGTGATAGTTCAAGATAATCAATTAACTATACGTTACGGTCGTATTGGCGACTGTGGGCAGACTCAAACAAAAGCTTATCCAACTTCTGAGAAAGCGAAAGCAGAGGCTAGTAAAAAAATTAAAGAAAAGCTCAACAAGGGTTATGAAATAGCTGTTATGGGTGTTCGCCAAAAGCGCTCTGTGACACGCCGCCAAGTCAGCAGCACTATTTCCACCGCTAAACAAGCTCCGATTATTTGGAAGTTTGCTTCATCTTCAGCTGCTTTTGGAATTTTCATTGATGCCAAACGTTGCTGGGTTGGGAATCAAGCCGGTCAAGTTTTTGCTTTGAATCATCAAGGTCAAACGATCAATCGGTTTAAGCTTCCTGATGGCGTTAAATGTTTAGTGGCTGATGATGTTTGGATTTATGCTGGTTGCGATGACGGCAATGTTTACGACCTGACTGGCAAGTTACCACGTCTGAGCTATAAGATTGATGAAAATGCCGATATTTTTTGGTTAGATATCAAAGATGGACTCTTAGCCGTCTCTGATGCTAATGGTGGGGTAACGACAATCGATCATGATGATGAATCACAGTGGACGCGTCTGAGTCAAGGCGATTCCGGCTGGATGGTACGTTGTGACCAATCTGGGATTTACCACGGTCACAGCAAAGGCGTGACTATGTACGATCGCCTTGGAGGTCGGATGTTATGGCATCAAAAAACTCAAGGCAGCGTATTATTTGGTTGGCAAGAGGCATTAACAGTCTATGCCGGAACAAGCGACCATAAAGTTTACTGCTTTAATAAAAATGGGGAAGTTGGCTCCGTTTTCAAATGTGATGCGTCAGTTTACTCTTGTGCTACCGCACTTAACGGAAAGTATGTGTTCGCCGGAGATAATAGTTCTTCCATTTACTGCTTTGATCAGCTAGGAGAGCGTCTTTGGAAGCTTTCTACAGGGTGTGGCTCGGCTTTATCTATGCAGTTTTTCAACAACTATATTTATATTGTTACAACAGATGGTTATTTGGTTTGCATTGATGCTAGTGAAACTGCGATTGGCTCTGCTCAAACAGGCACAGTTCCCGAAGCTGTAGTAATTAAAGCACCATTAGGTGAAGGAACTGCACCCTCATCTGTTCTAGAAACTACTACAAATACAAGCTCTGGGGTTATTGTTGAATGCTTTCGAGAAGGAAGTAAATTGAGAGTTCGTGTTGTTTCTGATGGTTACAACCATAACTGGAAAGTTCAGTTTCCCAAGGATATTCGTATTGAAGGTGTGCGTTACCTTGTTCAAGAAATACGTGAATCAGTCAGTGGCGGATTCTACCGTGCCTATGGTGATATTCAAAAATTAGTTTAATGAGATAAAGCGGAAACATTTGTTGTATTCGAGCGTTCGCTGTCTTTTCAAAGAGCTTTCGGCAATCACTCCTGAGAATCGATTGCTCTTAGGCGGTGGACTAGCCTCCATAAGAGCGATGTCTACGACGGGCTGTCCGGTGTCGCTACTTTCTCCATCACCAGCAACTATTTCCTGTGTGCCACCAAGGAAGAAACTCAAAATCGCGTTGCTCCCTCTGTGAATTGAGCATATCTGTGATAAGTAATTATTTTTCAAATCGTTGTTCTTGCTGTGGTTGCTGTTGGCGTTTAGTGGGTTGGAGTTTTTTTAAAATTGTTGGTGGTGTAGCTTGGCGAAATGCACCACAATAGTGCATGGTCATAACTGCTTTGAAAGCCCAATGGTCTGATGGAACATCAGTAAAAGGATTTGGTAAAGTTTGGGCAAGATTTTGAACGCAAGCATTCACAACTTGATTTGATGTTGCTGGAGCTTCAGTTACAGGTTCTTGAGATTTAGCAGGAGTAACAAAGCTAGTAGTCGCTAGTACTACAAGTGTAGCTAAAATTTTGTACTTCATAACTTGAGTTTTCTAGAGATGGCATTTAACCCTATCTTAGTTTGCAGACAGCAGCCCAGGAACTATAATAATTTTGCCCAGATGAAGTGTTAGCGGTACTTAAACAAAAATTTGGCTTTGGGGGGTACAAGTATCATCGGAACAGAAAACCATGTTTTGCTTAAAAGTCTTATCCTGTAAGGTTTTTATTGAAGATTGTAGTAACTGATGTTTCAAGTTCCTAAGTAGTTGCTTAACAAGAAAACCAGGTTTCAGCTTTGAAATAAGTTTGTATTATTAATGTAATAATGCTTAACCCAGTTTTCTGTTCCAATGGTACTAATACCCCGTAGTTTACGCTAAAATAACCATTCTCCGCAGCCGCTCAGGAAAGAGAATATAACTAATGGCTAACCTCAACCTCATTTCAGAATATAAATGCTTTGGTGGCAAACTCGGTTTCTACAGTCATCACTCCTCCACTTGTAACGCCCAAATGCGCTTTACCGTCTATCAACCACCACAAGCAACTCAAAATCCTGTACCGATTCTCTATTTCCTCTCTGGATTAACTTGCACGGAAGAGAATTTTATGGCGAAGGCGGGAGGAGTGCAACGCTTTGCTGCTGAGTACGGTTTGATATTGGTTGCACCAGATACCAGTCCGCGTAATACTGGCATTGCAGGTGAGGATAATGACTGGGACTTTGGCACTGGTGCAGGTTTTTATGTTGATGCTACAGAAGAACCGTGGCGTCAAAACTACCAAATGTATAGTTATATCGTCCAGGAATTACCTGCTTTAATTACTGCAAATTTCCCCACCCAACCTGATAAACAAGGCATTTTCGGTCATTCGATGGGGGGACATGGGGCACTTGTCTGTGCAATGAGAAACCCAGAACTCTACAAATCAGTATCAGCTTTTGCACCGATTACTGCACCTATGCGTTGTCCTTGGGGTCAAAAGGCTTTCAATGGTTATCTTGGTAGTAATCAAGAAAATTGGCGTGCTTATGATGCTAGTGAATTAGTCAAGCAAGTAGGTTATCACAGTTCAATTCTTATCGATCAAGGGACTTGCGATCAATTTTTAGCTAAACAATTACTGCCAGAGGTATTTAAGCAAGTTTGTACAGATGTTAACCAGCCGCTAAACTTGCGTTACCAAGAAGGCTATGACCACAGTTATTATTTCATCGCCAGTTTTATTGAAGATCATATCTGCCACCATGCGTTAGCGTAGCTTACCGTAGGTATCGCTTTTAAAAACTAGACCGGAAAACAGGAATTCAGATTTGACACTTTTCTTAACGTTCTGGTCGGGGTCGCCCACGTTTACGCCCTTGGAAATTGGTTGGAGACAAAGGCTATACAGGTCGCCGAATACGCAATTACTTACGTCGTCGAGGTATCCATCTGACAATTCCACGACTCTCGAATGAACCACGTCGCGGTTCGTTTAGCCGTGAAATTTATCGTCAACGCAACATTGTGGAACATGCTATCAACCGACTCAAGCAATTTCGCCGCATTGCTACCCGAAATGAAAAACTTGCTGCAAATTATACGCTCCCTAGATTACAACTTCTTCATCCTCAACCCGCATTTCTCACAAGCTTGAGGAAAGGGGCAGAGGAGCAGAGGGGAAAGAACTTCTACGAATCTCTCCCCTGCTCCCCTGCTCAAGCAAAGGCTTTGAGCATCGGTGAGGAATCCGGGCCAAGCCTTGCCTTTGTTTCTTTCGCGCTTCCGGTAGGTGTGGCTTCGTTGGAGATTCACGTCAACCATTAGAAAAAATAAAATCATTCTCGCCAATCAAGCTAGGATTCATAGAGCTTAAAGTAGCTAATACCTCATTTGTGGAAGTAATACGAATAGATGTATTATTGCCACTTGCAGAGATAGTCAAAGCTCCATAAGTCAAACCACTAAATAAACCAAGTTTATCAATGCCATCCTGAAAGCTATAAATGGTATCAGTACCATTACCTGAAGCGATCACAAAGATATCCGCCCCCCCTTGCCCATAAAGGTAGTCATTACCAGCACCACCATAAAGGTAATCATTACCATCACCCCCATAAAGGTAATCATTACCAGCACCACCATTGAGAGTATCGTTACCTACACCCCCATAAAGATAGACTTTACCAAGACTAAACCCTGAAGCATCAAAGATATTGTCACTAACACCACCAGTTAGGGTTACTTGTTCGATACTGATGAGGGTGTCATTACCCAATCCGGTAAGTTGAGTATTAGTCAATTTAAAGTTGACATTACTAGATTCATTCAGATAATCAATACCATTACCGCCATCGAGGGTATCGTCACCTGCACCACCATAAAGATAGTCATTGCCAGCATCACCGATGAAGTAATCGTTGCCATTCTCTCCGTAGAGTGAATCATTGCCAACACCACCATTGAGAGTATCATCACTATTACCCCCATAGAGATAGTCATTGCCAGCATTACCGTAGAGGCGATCGCTATCATCTTGTCCATAAAGATAGTCATTGCCAGCACCGCCGATGAGGTAATCATTGCCATTCTGTCCATAAAGGTAGTCATTGCTACTACTACCTAACAAGTTATCATTGCCAGCACCACCATAGAGAGAGACGTTACCAAGAGTGAAGATTGAAGCATCTAAAATGTTGTCAGTAATACCACCAGTCAGGATTACTTTTTCAATACTAATGAGGACATCGCTACCTAAGCCAGAAAGTTGAGTGTTAGTCAGAGTAAAGTTGATATCACCTGATTCATTCAGAGAATCAGTGCCATTGCCACCGTCGAGAGTATCATCACCTACACCACCATAAAGATAGTCATTACCAGCATTACCGATGAGGCAATCGTGGCCATCTTGACCGTAGAGATAATCATTGCCATCACCACCGTCGAGGACATCATTACCTGTACCACCATAGAGAGAGTCATTGCTGATACCACCATAGATAGTATCTTTGCCTGTTTCTCCATAAAGGCGATCGCTGCCTTCATAGCCGTAGATAATATCATCAGCTAGGCTTCCTGTTAGCTTATCTGCTAAACGCGTACCATATAAAATATTTTCACTGACATCTTGAAGTGCAACTGTGACAGTTTGTACGTTGCTAGTGTTAATGCCGTCGCTGACGGTGACTTGCAACTCAAAAATGGGGTTAGTTTCAAAGTCGAGGTCGTCGCTATCGTTGACAGTAATTTTTCCTGTGGTGGAGTTGATGTTAAAGCCAACCTGACCATCGCGATCTCTATCCAAGTTACCATCAATAATTGTCCAGTTGGAAAATGTGCTGCCATCTACATCTGTTACAGCTACAGTGCCAACCACCGTACCATTGGCAACACTTTCATTAATACTAAAGTTTTGACCTGCGGTAATCACAGCAGCATCATTGACTGCGTTAATAGTAATTGGCAGGTTTTTAGAAGTACTTCCCCCTGTATTGCCATCATTCACGACAATAGAGAGGATATCAGCACCATTGACATTGGTGTTAGTTTGGTAAGTCAGCCCAGTGATATCAACGAGGGTGGCATTAATTTGGGTAACAGTACCAGTGAAAATGACATTACTGCTACTGTTGTTGTTGATACTGGTTGAGGTTAAACCACCAACTACATCGGTTTTGACTGTAACTGTACCTTTCGTTGCTGTGAGAGTAACGCTAAGGAGGGAATTTCCAGCATCAAGATCGTTAACAACAATGCCAGGAATTGTGACTGAAGTATCTTCATTAACAGTAACACTAGGTAAGTTAGAAACAGTTGGGGCATCATTAACAGGAGTAACATTAATTGTTCTAGTCACCGCAGTACTAATACCACCATCACCATCTGTGAGAACAACTTCAATAGTACGAGGAGTGGTTGATGGATTTTCTGAAAAATTAGCGTAAGTAATATTACGCAGCAAAGCTTCAACAGTAACAGGTGTTGCGTTGCTATTCAGGTTAATTACCAAATCTTCACTTCCAGTACCTCCAGAGAAAGTACCAATTTCGACAGTACCGTACTTGATGATATTGCCGTTGAGATTAACTTGAGTTTCGTTACGGATACCAAGACGGTCAGCGCTGCTACCACCGTTTTTGATACGAGCAGTCAATTTGCCAGTGTGGAAGTTGGCAGAATCTGGGTCAGTAACAGTTATATTTGATTCTGCAATTAATATCTCAGAGGCATTTTCAATGTAACTAGCAGCATATTCGGGCCAATTGGCGATCGCAGGTGCTATGTTAGAAACACCAACATAGCGTGTTACTGCAAAGTAGCCATCGATATTACCGACAATAACAATCTTGCCATCCGATTGAGTTGTAATAACATCAGCATCGTATCTAGTCCTAATTGAAGTTATAACTTGACCGCCTGTGCCAAAGCTACTATCTAAAGTTCCATCAGAATTGTAAGTTAATAAAACAGCGGTACGATTAATGCCAGTATTTCCGCTCTCAATATAGCCAGCAACAACAATTTTGCCATTTGAGTGAATAGACAGACTATTCGCATGGTCATCAGTATTAGTGCTAAGAGGTGTAATAACTTTACCACCATCACCAAAGGTAGCGTCAAAAGTCCCATCCGTGTTAAAACGGGCAATGGCTAAGTCATGTTGATTATAACTAGTACCATTCACGTACTTCCACACTTCTCCAGCAACAACAATTTTGCCGTCAGACTGAATTGCAATGTCATGGATTTCTTGACCAGCTGTACCTATCGCAACCACAACTCTACCGCTGCTGCCAAAGCTTGTATCCAGGCTACCATCAGTGTTATAGCGTGTTAGGGCAAATTTAATATCACTGCCATTGGAATCTTTTCCGCCAACAACAATTTTACCATCGGACTGAATGGCAACCGCATAGCCTTTTGTACCGTTGACTTTGCCACCATTACCAAAGCTTGTGTCTAAGCTACCATCGGTGTTGTAGCGTAGTAGAACATAATCTGCATTACCATTGCCGATATACCCCGCTAAGATAATTTTGCCGTCCGACTGAAGCAAGACATTATGACCAAAGTCTTCACCAAAGTTGGTAATAACTTTACCGCCATTGCCAAAGCTAGGATCTAAGCTACCATCAGCGTTGTAACGTATGAGAGCAAAATCTGGTTGGTTAGGTTGTGTGCTGTCTCCCCAACTATAGCCAGCAAGAATAATCTTACCGTCGGACTGAAGAGTAACACCATAAGCAGAATCGCTGGAAGTACCTACTACATGAGTAGTAACTGTACCACTCTTGCCAAAGCTGGTATCTAAGCTGCCATCAAGGTTATAACGTGCTAGAGCAAAGTCAGGGGCAGTGACGTTATTGTTATTCATATAAACATAACCCACTGCCACGATTTTGCCATCCGGCTGAATTACAACACTATGGGCACTTCCCCCATTACCAAATTTGGTCATGACCGTACCACCATTACCAAAGTTAATGTCAAGGTCGCCAGGATTCATTAACAGCTTGATAGCAACATTTTGATTGGCACTGGTTAAAATACCATCGCTGACGTTGACTTGCAGATTGACAATGGGGTTACTTTGAGGATTAAGGTCATCAATATCATTGATAGCCAACTCTCCGGTATTGGGGTTTATGCTGAAAGCTTGATTGCCGTCACCATCTGTATCTAAATTTCCGCTGGCGATCGCCCAGTTAGAGAGGGTAGTATTGCTATCAACATCTGTAGCCGTCAACGTCCGAATAATTGTACCACTGCTAAGATTCTCAGGAATATTAAAAAAAATCGGCGTAATTACAGGTGCATCATTGACAGCATTAATCGTAATTGCTGCTGTGTCAGTAGTACTACTAAAAGCAGTAGAGCCACCATTAGTACTTGTGTTACCCAAGCCACCATTTGTTCCACTCGTTTGATCCCAAGCCCGAAAGGTGATGGCGTTGTTGATAGTGCCGTTGAAGTTAGAGGAGGGACGGAAATAAACACGAGTGTTAGCGTCTGCTGCCAACAGGCGGGCGCTACTATTGGACACTGTACCCACGCTATACCAGTTTTGCCCATTGTTAGTGCTGTACCACCAGGAACCGCTGATGGTGTTCGCGGTAGTAATAGCTATACCAGTTACCGCCCCACTATTAGGATCGCTGACGTTTCCGCCAAGGTTCACCAATGACGAAACCAGAGTACCCACTGCTCCGGAAGGTGCGTCTGAATCTTCGTTGATTGAATTGAGGGTAACAATGCTGTCAGTTAGTATAGGAGCAGTATTAGATGTGCTACCACCAGAAGTAAAAGAGTAATTCAAGGTAACATTACCCGTACTTGTTTGATAGCCATCTACGGAAATGTGATAAGTTGTTCCGGCAGTAACTGTGAAGGTCACCTGACTAGTAGTAGTTCCGTTACTGTCGTCGTTAGCAGCAACCAGGCTCAAACTGTTGATAGCATTACCTGTGTAGACATCAAGGCAAGTATCAAAGCCACTACCTATAGTATTAAAAACAGCGTTTCCAGAAGCGGGAGCAGTCCAACTCCACCAGACTGAGTTGGTGGTTCCTGATTGAGTTGGTTCGCCTGATTCACCTGTGGCTCCTACATTATTGCCTGTACTACTGCCTGAGTTACCAGAAAGTACAATTCGGTTGGCAAAGTTGTCATTGGAGGAAGCTAAAACGAAGTTGTAAGTTTCTAATATTTTTGGTTTAAATATCTGAGCAGTTGTCACCTCACCTCGACTGATTTCCAAATTCCAGTCTCCGCCTAAAGCAGCATTCCCTGTGAGATTGGCAGAACCAGCAATGCTAGCTTTTGTCAACTTGTGCAACTTTTCAATGAATTCTTCTCCAGCGTCTCCAGCAGCAACGTTACAGCCATAGAGTAATAGAGATGGAGAAACGCAGAGATGGGAAGACCAGGTTTGTAGTTCTTGAGCGTAGCGTTGCAATGTGCTGAGGCTAAGTTGGGTGTTACCTAAGTAAAGGCAACCAGGGGAGCCATGAGAGATAATGTGTACACTTTCAACTCCACGGCGCTGTGATAGTACTTCGGTAATTTGTTCTACCCCATCCTGGTAGCGATCGAGGATAGCTACTTCTACTTTTGATACTAAATTGTTAAGTAATAGCTCGTAATTAATTACTGAAGAATCAATGAAAATAATGTTTGTATTTTTCATGTCCACTGTATTATATTGATAATTGGATTTTTGAGTTTTAATTTTTATTAAAACTCAAGATTAGATATGAAATATTGCACATTGAAGAAGGCAGAAGGCAGAGGGCAGAGGGCAGAAGGTTTTGTTTAGAAGGGGATTCAGACCCCTCCTAAACAAGAGCCACCAAATTTTCAATTTGGTGGGGGTCTTAAACCCTTACTCCCTACGGTCGTGACAGAGAGCAGGAGTCAGAATTTCCTTCTGCCTTCTGCCTCCTGCCCTCTGCCTTTCCTGATAAAAAACTAGAAACTATTGCCCAGCAATTTATTCAACAAAATCATCTGATTTTTTATCTTTAGCAAATGACAATCCATCAAAAAAGATAGCGATTATGATAGTAATATTTTCTTGATATTTTGTCTGAATTGCATCGATGTATTTTCTGAAATATTGTCAAGAGATTGTAAAGATTTCAGAAAATACAGTAATAAATAGTACTTGAATTTTCAAAAATGAACAAAGCTGTCCCAGATGAAAGTTCAATTGATTAGCTATGTTGGCAAAGGAGCGGTGAGTAGGAAAGAGTTTATTTTCATCACCTCATGGGGAAAAATATAGCGTCGCTGACACCAGGGGCAAACATAATTACCACGCTAACGGACAGGGTGAGGCTGAGATTAGTTTTCAGGAAGAACTACTCAAGAATGGTTTGGCCAGAACGCGTGACTTTAGTGTGGAGTGTCCAAATCAGTTGGCTTTTGAACAGGCTCAAAAAATAGCAAAGGCATCTAAACTGGGAATATGGAACCAGTCCAATTTAGAGAGGCATTGAGACTAAATGTCTATACATAGTACTCCATCGCCAGCAACCATCTCTTATTAGTCCCTAGTGTATCTGGTCAAAGCCACGGATGCCGTCCGTAATCCAGTAATACTTGGGATTACTTTGCGGTTACTTCCGAGCGAATAATTTTACTGTTGCTGGGATGGAGTTTGGATCATCCCCATTGTTGACTCATCCCTCCTCCTGCATTTAAGGAACTTGCATTCCGCGTTGCACAGCCGGACGTTGCTGCACTATCTCCACCCAGCGTTTGAGGTTTGGGTAGTTGTCGAGTGTTAAACCAAGAAATTCATAAATCGCTACCCACGGATAAGTTGCAACATCCGCAATAGAATAGTTCCCACAGATAAATTCATTGTCTTGCAGTTGTTTATCTAAGACACCATAAATGCGTAAAGTTTCCTTTTCATAACGTTCGATGGCATAGGGAAGTTTTTCGGGTGCAAAGCGTTTAAAGTGGTTAAGTTGTCCAAACATTGGCCCGACTCCTCCCATTTGGAACATCAGCCACTCTAAGACTTGAAAACGGCTTTTTTGTTCAGTAGGTAAGAGTTTACCTGTTTTTTCGGCTAGGTAAATTAGAATTGCACCCGATTCAAAAACTTTAATCCCAGTTTCTTGGTCAACAATGGCCGGAATTTTACTATTGGGATTGATAGCAATGTATTCAGGTATAAATTGCTGTTGTTGAGTAATGTCAATTTTATGGACATTGTAGGGCAATTCAACTTCTTCCAGCATAACGGAAGCTTTGCGTCCATTGGGCGTGGTGAAGGTGTAGAGATCAATCATCTGCTATTATCCCAAAATCTTGACATTTTCCGATGGTAATATAGCTTTGATTGAAAAATTAGGGTATTAGCCGATAGAGAGATAAAAGCAATACTGAACAGGTAGGCGATCGCTTTTTTTCTTCGCTTATCCGTCTGGACACTAGCTCTTAAATATGATTAGGGGTGCAGGGGTGATCCGAGGGAAGCGATGCCCAACGCGCGGAGTGATCGCTTGTTGTCAAGAGCGATTTCCAGATTCGACTGTCAACCAAAACTTTTCCTTTAGGAATCGAGTAAGGGCAATCGCTCACTTTCCAAGAGAACCATCGTAACTATCCTCCCACACTGCCATAAACTCTTCCCACTCCTCGTCTGTCTGGGGTGCTTTGTCTTGTGTCTGTCCCACTATTCGCGCTAGCAACAAGCTTGGTCTAAGCTCTCGCCAAGCTCAACCAACTGTTGTTCTAAGTTGGGGTCGTAGCCTTGAGCTAGTAGCTGGGCATACTTGGTATCGGTCATGCCGAGGTTGTGGGTTTCAGTCATGGTCATGGTGGGGGTAAGCGATCGCATCGATGCTTTTCATGCTCTCGAATGCTGTCATGCTCTCGATGTATGATCCAATGTCTGCTGTAGCAATAACAGCTTCTACTCGCCATTGTTTAGAAGTATTCTCTTTGCCGTCAATCTTTTTGGTAAACTCCCCCTTTAACAATACTGTCTGTCCGTTGACTCCTGTAAACCCCACAGATTTTAAGAACGTATTTAGGTAAGCATTAACAGCTTCCTCACCAAGACCGCCAGCTTGAGCATGACGAATTAGCGATTGTATGATCGGCATAGCAATACTTATACCCAATAGGGCATTGAATCCTGCAACAACCACTGGTGCTGACAACATAACTGTAAAATAGCAAAGGTATTGAAAAAAATCTGAGATTTTAAGTATCTTGGTCAGGATAACCTTTTCTAGATTTCAGCTTTTTTAGACCGTGTTTTAATATTATTATGAATACGACAGCAAGGGCAAAAGTAATTACTAATAATATTGCTATTGGTAAGGAGCAATTTACTTGAGTTGTACTCCACGAACATAAGAAAAATAGAGTCTGTATCCCAAAGATGCTCCCTAAAATTAAGCTAAATATGCCAATAGCACCAACACATACAAGAATATATCCAGTATTTTTATTTTTGCTCATAAATCCCTGGCTTCTGAGAAAAATTATTTCCTAATTGCAGTTACACGGCTAGACGAGTATTCCCAAAATAACAGAATTACAACTCAAGCAATATGCTTAAACTTAACCCTACTTATACTGGATAATCAGATTTTTGAATCTCAGCAGAAGGTGAGAGAGAACAAACCACTTCAGCAGACGGTGTTATTTGACCTTACCCTTAAGCACTGCAATCCAGACCAAATTGATCCACTCTTGCTGCGGCTTGTGCCAATGTCGTTTTATCGAATGCCAGTTGATAGCTCAGGAGAAGCTTGTCTGTATTTCATTATAGACTCGGCGGCTTCTGTTGTTTTGTACGTGGGCGAAACGTGCCGCAGTAAAAAGCGATGGCAGGGTATACACGCTTGCAAAGATTACATCGCCAGCTACCAGGATTTACATTATCGCTATGGGTTACAAACAGCAGTAAACATCGCGTTTTGTTGGGATGCTCCGGTTGATCGACGCGCACGGCAAGAGTTGGAGTTGAACCTTATTTTGAAGTGGTGCAGTCCATTTAATAAGGAGAACTGGGAGCGCTGGGGGCAACCTTTTGGGTAGGGTGGCTTACTTATGCTTTATGGCGCTACTTTTTCTTAAAACTGCTTACCAGCAGAAAACGCAGGCACAATGGTTGCTGGAATAGTCATTGGCTCATTAGTTTTCGGATTACGCCCTTTGCGTTCTGAGCGCTCACGCCGCTCAAATGACCCAAAACCAATGAGCATTAACTTTTCACCATTAGCTTACGCTTTGTTTGCAATTCAAGTATTGCCTGTTAGAAATTCGCTGATCGCAACAGTATCGGAGTAAAACATCTGGGATTCAATGATTTTACCGCCGCGCATTTTATAAACGCTTGCAACTGGCAAATCGAGTGTTCTGCTGCTACTGACTTCCAAGCCTTTGAGCCGCCAGAGGACGACGACATACTCGCCTGCATTGAGAAATACAGCATCCATCTTTCTTTGTGCTTCCGGTTGGAGATGATTCCAGGTCTGAGCTGCACCTTCAATGTGTTGTTT